>BBPT01000003.1 GCA_000829755.1 Parachlamydiaceae bacterium HS-T3 | reverse complement strand
CTGTAAGATGGGAAAGAAAGGTTTGTTTTTGGAAAGGGTTTTTGGCTCTAAGCTTGATAGTTTTTTGGATAGATAGATTAGTGGGATAGGTTCATGCAACACTTCTACACTTTGCTGAGATAATCAACATGAAGCTTAAAATACTTATGGAAAAAAGCAAATGTAGAATCTCTTCTATCTAATAAAGAGAAGAGGGTTTAATTTCATATTGACTGAGGGGCGGAAGGACGAAAACTAGCGAAAGTTCATCAAAATGGCTGATGATTGGTTTAGCCTCCAAATCATAGTAATAGTCACCCTCCTTTAGAGCTGTAATGCGAGAAATGATACCCACTTTTAGGCCAGGAGGAAAAACACCATCCATTCCAGTAGTCACAAGCAAGTCATTCACCTGAATAATAGGTATGCTCGGTCCCTTCTCTGCAACTGGGTCCCCCGTTCTTAAATCCCTAGCAGGCCCCTCCTCATCCGAAAAATCATAGTTAAAGCCAGTTCCCAGAAGTACTGGCTTTCTAGAACGACGTAAGGGTTGACTCTGGCCACTTAATTCACCTTTAGCAAGCAACTGGCCTTCTCTTAGAACTCTCACAGAGGGGCTGATCCCTGAATCCGTGATTAAGCGCACTCGTGATTGCTTCTTGCCTACATAATCAATTAAGCCAACAACAGCATCTCCAAACACAACAGGACTATTCTTAGAGACAATTTTTTCATCTAGTCCTTGATTATCTTCTTCCCCTACGTTAATCCAAAGAACTTGATTCCAGGAATTGACAGACCTAAAAATCACTCGACTAGGTAGAGAAGATAACTGCAGCTTGAACAATTCTAAAATTCTTTTTTGATGTTTAAAAAATGCTTGTTTTAAGCCAACATGAGTTTCAGGAAAGTAAGCTTCTTGAAACCCCTCTGAAAGAAGCATGAGCTCTTGTTCAAGCAATTCTTTTAAACGAATCACTTCTCCGTGCAATAACTGATTTTCAAGTTTTAGTCGTTTTGCCTCTTCATTTACAAAATGGTCCTTATTCTCTATGAAGAGGAGACGATTTTTAATTTTAAAGGCTTTATTCAATACATATGTTAAGGCATGCATCGTTGATAAACGAAATTGATGCGCAATAGCACCAGGTAAGAAAAAACAGAAGCTAATAAAGATGATAAGAAAAAAAACTTTTTTTCCAGTAAAACGCATGATTACTTAAATAATGAACAGATAGAATTCACAACATATTCTAAATTAGATGGATTTAAACCAGCAATGTTTATACGGCCATCTGGAGGAAGATAAATGCCTTTCTCTTCTCTCAATTGTAAAATTTTTTCTAAGTTCATCCCTATTAATGAAAAAAAACCTTTCTCTTTTAAAATATGAGAAAAATCTTCGTTGCATCCATTTTCTTCGAGCTTTTTAGTAAAACTTTCCCTCATTGTATCGATTCTTGCCTTCATTTGTCGCAATTCATCTAACCAATCTTTCTTCAATTGAGGATCTGCTAAAATAAGGCTCACCAATCGCCCGGTATGCAAGGGAGGCGACGAATAATTTGATCGAATCATACGTTTGAGATGACTCGCACATTTTTGAGTTGTAGCAGCTTTTCTAGATACTAATAAAAATACCCCCGCTCGCTCCCCATATAAACCCATATTTTTTGAATAGGAACTAGCAATGATCATTTCATGTCCTTCTTGATAGAAGAGCCTGATGGGTTTAACATCCTCTTCAATGTGTGTCCCAAACCCTTGGTAGGCATTGTCAAAAATAGGAAAGATTTGTTGCTTGCGCACCAAAGCGGAAATTTCTTGCCATTCTTTAAAATGTAAATCGGCACCTGTTGGGTTGTGGCAGCAGCTATGAAAAACAATTGCAGAACCAGGTGGCATTGTTTTGATAGAGGAACACATGAGTGGAAAATCAAGAAGATGCTCCTTAAAATCATAATAGGGATACGTTAACACCTTTAACCCTGCAGCAGCAAAAATGGCTTCATGGTTCATCCAAGTGGGGTTCGGCAAATAGAGATGCCTACTTACTTCTTGGCTTATAAATCGCGCTGCAAGACTTAGTGCCCCAGATCCCCCTACCGTTTGACATGCAAAAACACGGTCTCTATCAAAACGATCCCCCAAAATTAACTTAGCGCTTTCTTCAATATATTGAAGATGCCCTTCAATCGGTTGATACTCCTTATCTCCTGCCAATTCAATACAACGCCTTTCCGCTTGCCGAATCGCATTTAAAACAAAAGGCTTCCCTACATCTGTTCTATAACTGCCAACCCCAAGATTTACTTTGATTTTTCTTTCATCCCTAGAAAAAAGGATAGGCAAGCTGAGAATAGCATCATCTGGAGCTAGATCCATTGACTCTAAAAAAGATGTGTCTAAATCCATTCCCTTCCCTCTTAAGCTAGTTAAAAGTCATCTTAACAGAAAAGAAATTGCTGTAAATATTCCAACTCGTTAAAATGAGTGCCATGCAAGATTTAAGAGGGGCGTTAGCTCAGTTGGTAGAGCGCAACAATGGCATTGTTGAGGCCAACGGTTCGACCCCGTTACGCTCCATCCTCTTCTTCTAATCTTTGCTCAAAAGCATCTAGCCATCTTTCAAAATCAGAAAGCCTCTTTTCCTTTTTTTTCTTCACTAACTTATAGTAAGGGTCTTCGGCTAGGGCAGCTTCAAAAATGTTTAGATAGTACTCCTCGGTTGATTCCGTTGTCGCAGGTGTAGGAGGAAGGTCAACAAGGGGTTTTGTCCTCTTTTTGCCTTTAACCTCAGGAAATATTTTTTTTCGCCATTTTTGTTGTAAAAAAGAAAAAAAAGTCTCGACGGTCTGAGTTTGAGCTCCCTTCAAACGTGCTTGCCAAGCTAGTTTTTTATCTGATGTCACTACCACTTGTTGCTTAGGAAATGGAACTCGGCGCAACTCATCTAAAATACATTCATCTGCTGTTTCGCCCTCGTCCGTAAATAAAATCTCAAAATTTAAAATGTAGTTTTTGGAACGCAAGCCCTGCTGGTAGTAAGAATCAAAAACAATCGTAGCATCAAGATTTAAAACATTAATTTTACGGCCTAGGTCTTCGATAATTTTTTCTCTTTGCAATTGCAGCGATTTTTCGCCCGCTTTAACTAAGCGAAAGAGCAGATTGTAGCCGTCAATAAAGTAATGCATTAACGAAGATTATGAAGGGTGGGCAAAAGCCTCTCAAAAGCTTTGTAACGATGAGAAATGCGGTTTTTAATACTGTCGCTAAGCTCAGCAAAAGATTTATCGTAGTCATGCTTGACGAAAAGAGCATCATATCCAAAACCACCATTACCTTTTTCGGTATCAAGGATAGCCCCTTCGCAAGTCGCAACGACTGATTTGATTAACCCTTGAGGGCCAGCTAAAGCCAAGGCACACTCAAAATAAGCGTGTCTGGCCTCGCCTTCTAAGCCAACCATTTTGGTTAATAATTTTTTACGATTATCGCTATCTGTTGCATCCGCACCAGCATAGCGACGAGAAAAAATACCAGGTTCGCCATTAAGAGCTGGGACTATTAAGCCAGAATCATCACCTAAAGCATAACAGTTTAAGCTCTTAGCAACAAAAAGTGCTTTTTGAATAGCATTTTCAGCAAAAGTAAACCCCGCTTCCTCCGGAAGGACTACATTGGGAAAGTGGCTTAGCCAGTGTACTTCCCAGCTAGGAAAGATACTTAACAAAGTGCGAAACTCCCTGACTTTATGAAGGTTCGCACTTGCAATGACAATTTTCATCGATTAATCAAATATGCTCTTAAAGCTCACCACTTTAAACTTTTCATCTCTAAAAGTAAAGGACTCACCTACTTTTAAGCCAATCATTGACTGGGCTAATTTTGATTGATAAGAAAGTATATGATGATCTGGATCGGCATCCCAAGGTCCTAAAATCTTGTATTGGGCCTTCTCTCCCGCCTCGCTTTGAACTTCGACAATATGCCCTATGCTAATTTCTGTCGGATGAATATCATCTGGAGTAATAATACGAGCTTTACTAAATTGATCCGATAACATTTTCAATTCGCCTTGGAGACGCCCTTTCTTCTCTAAGGCAAACTTGTACTCCGAATTTTCCCTTAAATCCCCTAATGCCCTAGCAGCCTCAATCTCTCTAGCATTTTCAACAATTTCCTTAGTGCCAATATGCTTTATTTTTTCCTGGACTTTCCTATAACCCTCTTCTGAGGTCCATATTGCGTGATCTTCGGAATCTTTCCTTGCTTTTTCATCTTTAAGTGAAGGGTGAGCCACTTCTGCCAGCGATCTTAAAATTTTAAGATCATGGTCGCTTAGGGTATGGCATTTTGAAACCAAAAGAAGAAATTCTTTAGCAAACTCGATTGGGCTACCCTCAAGAATTTTTCGCACAAGTGCGTAGCGTTTAGCTGAGAAAAGATTATACATTCGCTTAGTCAAATCACGATAGCTTGGAATATTTTCTAATTGGTTTAATAACAAAAGAAAACTTTCCATAAATTCGTATTGATGATTCTTATCAGACACAGGTAGAAATTCTTTATCTGCACCTTCGATAATTTTTTGGAAGTACCATACAAATAAATCAGGTTGCTTCGAAGGTTGAACAATTAATTCGCGCAACATCGTTTCTAACAATGAACGTGTGGTAGGCTGATCCAACTCCTTTAAAAGAAAATCTCTCAATGGGCTTTGTTGAATATGTAGAAGAAGATCAATAAATAGCTTCGCCCAATCCTGACGGTGTTGTTTTAGAGCCACTAAAGCTTGTTTTTTATAAGCCAAAATACCAATGTCATCAATAAAGTCTTCCGCTTTTTTTACACTAAGAATAATCTTAGCGATCTGTTCATCCTCTTTATTCTGAGTCACAATCTCTAAGCAAAATAAAGCTTGAATCCTTAGGGCATCGCTTAGGTCTTTTTGCTCAATGACCGATTCTAAAGCTTCCTGAAGCGCTTGCTTGATTTCTTTATTTTTTAATTTAGCAGGATAGTCTCGAACGAAATTATAGCAAGCGAGGATGATGGATTGAGGCTCGGTTTTTGTTTTTAAAATTTTATAAAATTGATCTTCATGGGTCACTTCTTCAGTGCGAAGTTGGAATGGATCTTTTAGGGTATCAGGGGATGAGATTAGAGTATCTTTTTTTAATTTTGCACGTGTATTTTGCCACCATTTTTGCCAATCTTCTTCAGGAATAACAAGCCCCTCTAACTCATCCTTGATCTCAGAGGCTGTTTTTGGTCCAAGATCTCTTAATAAAACTTTAATCACTTCAACAGGATTTTCTTTCGCTTGTTTTTCAAGTAAATCTGGATCAGAAAAACGACGGGCAAGAAAATGATCAACATTTAAAGGAATGAGGGTTTTAAAAGCATTAGAAAAAGTCACGTATTTTCGGCCAGCCACATTTTCAAATTCGACCACAAGCTGCTCTCTGACCTTAGAGACTTCCATGATTTCCCCTGTACCCCAACCGCTCCCATGAAAAACGAAATTGCCTGGGACAGCATGAACGAGTAAATCAAAATGAGATAGTGCCCCTTGGGGTATCTCCTTCCCCCTAATCCCAATTAAACGGAGTTTTTCGTTAAAATCCGACAAATGTCCATAACGTTCTTTTAATCGATCTAGAGCAAATTGAGTTAACTTAGGGCTATTTTGTATCTGTAAATCAACTAGGAGTTTTAAAGCATTGTAAGAATCTTCTGGAGCAGGGAGGAGATCTAAAAGAGGAAGGGCTGTTTCCACATAAGGGCTAAATAACCTAGCAAAATCAGATTGTTTAATCGCTTTAAGTATCGAAAGAAACTCTTCAACATCAACAACATCGCTTGCACAGTATTCCTCCCAGAGCTGCATAAATTTATGAAAGTCACGGTTGTTAATTTGAGTTTGAATTTCTTTTAAATAACTCATGCATTCCCCTTGATTATTTACAGACTTGCGAATTTGATGGCAAAATAATAACAAATTAGATATTAGCAAAAAATATACTTCGAAAAGGCATTAATTTCAATTATGACTTTAAAAAAACCTGTTATTTGATAAAAAATTTTCTTCATTCTATGTTATACTTAATACATGATGAGGATGTAAGATGAGCATTTTTGACCCGGCCTTTCACTCTAAAAAACAGATTAAGCCTAAAAAATCTCTTAGCCCACCAGCCCAGTCAGCTGCTCCTGTGAAAAAAGACAGCGGTTCAGAGGTTTCTAATGATGAAATTCGGCAAACAATCGCGCGCATGAAAAAAATGCATCATGAGCTTAATGATCAAATAGATAAGGTATTCCAAATCAGCGGCCGAGATCCTAGAGAGGTCAATGACTACTTTAGTAATCCCTCTAATTTTCCCTCTAAGGTTTGGTCTGGCCTACAGCAGCGCAAAGAATCTCTAGAAGAAACGCTAAGCGGATTATCCCCTAAGGAATATAAAGAGAAGAAGGCAGCGAAGCAAGTGTCTAAGCAGTCTAAGGACCGTAAAGCAAAGACTCTAGGCGCACGTAAAAATTGGTTGTCCATGAGATGAACATCGACCACATTATTTTTTTCCCCAACACCCTAAGTCGGTATGACGTCCTCAATCATTTTACAAACAGCCTTATGCTCGCTTTTGAAAGAGTAGGCGTATCTACTGAGCTTGTTGTTCCTGATAAAAATAATTTGATGCCTTTTTTAAAAAAAATCTACGCTGATCAGCCAGACTTTACCTTAAGCTTCAACGGTCTTTTACCGAACGATGCAGGAGAATTTTTAGCTGATTTAATCGGTATTCCTCATCTATGTTGTCTCGTGGACTCTACGCATTTTTTTCATGAGCTTATTCAATCCCCTTATAATGTGATCACCTGTCCGGATGCCGTCTCTTGTTCCCTTTATAAAGAAATGGGGTTTGATCAAACATTCTTTCTTCCGCATGCTGTGGATCAGGAAATCTTGACGCTGCCTCAAGAAAATCCCCTCTACGAAATTGTCTTCTTTGGCTCCCCCATTGATTATCAAGTGATTTTAGAAAAATGGCAGGCAATATATGACGAAAAAACCGTTAGCATACTACTTGATTGCGCTGAAGCTGTTTTAAAACAGCCAGAGCTAGCCTATCAAGTTGCTTTATCTTCCGCCCTTCCATCAACAAAATTTGCCGAACAAGAATACTTTCAATTGCTAAATGATTTAGACCTTTATATTAGAGGAAAAGATAGGATAGAGCTTCTTCAAGCCATCAAAAAAATCCCCATCCATGTTTTTGGAGAGGGCCATGAGATTTGGAGAAAATATATAAGCAACACCCATTTACAACTCCACAAATCAGTTGATTTTCAACATGTTACAGGAGTCATGCGCAGGAGTAAATTCGTGCTCAATAGCTCGCCTATGTTTAAGCAAGGAGGCCATGAGCGAATCTTTACGGGTATTGCATGTAATGCTTTAGTAGTTACAAATGAAACCCCCTACATCACACAGCAGTTTAGCCAGCAAGAACTTGTGACGTATACTTCTAAAAACCGCTTAGAACTAGATGACGTGCTTAGTTTTTATCTTCAACACGAAAATGAAAGGCATACGATGGCTCAACTTGCTAAACAAAAAGTAGCCCTCTCTCATACTTGGGATCATCGCGTTAAAGAAATTCAGGCTAAAATCCCCCACTTCTTAGAGAAAATAGCAGAACTTTAGCCTTTCCAAATTTGATCCGGCTTTCGGGTTAACCAATCGCCCATTTTAGGGTAATAGTATTGTTCACCATTAAAATAAAGCCCTATTTCCTTTTCAAAACGCATGCCAGCAAAGCGCCAGGGATTCTCTGCATGTTTTAGAGTACCTGTTCGATCAAAGACTTCCTCTTCACCTATTTTTGAAAATCGATAAGCTTCATATACTGCTCCTGTATGGCTGACGAGAGCTGAAACATTGCCTAAGGTATCATACAGAGCCGCATAGGGTTTTTTACGCAGCTCGAAGGCAACATAGGGGGCAAGCGCATTCTTTATCCCTGGAATAGCTAACTCTTTTACTTCCCCATTTTCATAACATCCTATTTCTTTGCCATCATCATAGAGAAAACTAAAGCAAGTTTCGGCTTTAGGAGTCTGAATTAATTTCGATAAGCGTCGATTAAAGGCATCGTAAGTATAAGAGACTTGGATATCACCTAAATTCGCCTTGACTAATCGCCCAAAAGCATCATAAGTAAATTTTTTTTCGCCTATTGCCGTCATATTGCCATCTAAATCGTAAGTGATAGGTTCGCCGTGAACTTCATTAATTTGTTGGAACAAATTGTAGGAGCGTCGCTGATCATCCTGTGCGATAAGCCTAGAGGCAGAATCATAGGTAAAGGTATGTTGGGAAATAGCCCCCAGTTCGCTAATGAGTTGATTTAAGTAATTATACTGATAACAAATTTCATATTTACCTTTGCTATCTAAAATCGTACGCTTGAGTAGGTGTCCTCTTGAATCCCACCCATCTCTAGGAACATATTCTTTATACTGTTTGGCAATAATTGACTTTAGAGCCCCGTTTTTGCCATATTCCCGGTAACATTTTCCTGCACGATCTAACAGCGTTTCAACACTAGGTCTTTGCATCCCATCATATTGATCATAAGAATGAGTATAGAGGACCGTGCCATCGATATCTAATCTTTCAACTTTCTTCAAAAGTCCATATGCGTAGAGATACCTAATTTTAGTTTGATCTGGTAAGGTCTTGAGAATCACATGGCCAGCCGTATTGTATTGATAATTAATGCTAAGCCCAGTTGGGAGCTTCTCCTCGATAAGATGATCAAAGGCATCATAACGCCGTGTCAGGACTTTTTGGGTTAATTCATCTTTTACACTTACTATACGCTGCTTCTTATCGTAAATAAAAGTGTAGAAGACCGATAAATCATTTGCATATACAGCTTGGATCAGTCCTACAGGGTTATAATTATATTTTATTTTTTTACCGGAAGGCTTTTCAATGCAAATAAGCTGTCCTAAAATATTGTAGGTAAAGTGTGTTTTTAAAGGGCGAAGCGATGTCGCCTGCTCGATCTTAGAAATACAGCGAGATTCTGAGTCATATTCATAACATGTTACCTTCTCCGTTCTAATATTATCAGGATGAAAAATCGTTTCCACTTCTCGTGCTAGGCATCCTAATAAATCATAATAATTTTTCTTATGTTGCAGAATATTTCCTTGAGGATCTTTCACTGAGGTCTCTACCAATCTACCTAAAGCATCTTTGACTAAAAATGTTGTGCATCCTTTGTTATCAATCATCTCTTCGCAAGGAACACGCTGTCCGAGTTGATTAACATACGAATAATGTTCTTTAAAAAAATAAGCTTGGCCAGAGGGCTCAATGACCTGCTTAGCTGTTGAGGAATAGATTGTCTGATGAATTTCTTTTTCCTTACCATTGAGACTGATCTCCTTGACAAGCTTACCTTCTGGGTCATAGAAATATTTTTTATGATTAAAAATGCCATCTCCTCGAATGGTTTTTTCTTCTTCAAGTTGATTGAGAGCGTTATATTGATAGCAATAAACGACGTCCTCTGTTTCGTTTATCTTTTCAATTTTTCGATTTACGCGCCCCGCAGAGTCATACTCATAGCCTATGATTTGATCAAGCTTTGTCTTTTTGATTAGACGATCAAAAACATCATATTCGTAATGCGTGACATGACCTAAGGCATCCGTCTCCGAAATAAGGTGGAAGGCATTATATTCTGCACTCGTCTGCCATACAGGGATACCTTGCGAAGAAAAATATTCAGTTTGAACAATTCGATCTTGATAATCTCTTGTATACCGATAAGTACACCCATTTCTAAGTACATGCTTAGTTAATCCCCCATGAGGAGAGTATTCAAATTTCTCTTCTGATCCATCAGCATAGTATAGCTCTGATATTTTGCCATTCTGATCAAAGGAAGCTTTTATAATGTTGCCTTTGGGGTCTTTTTTTAGGTAAGGTTGTCCCTTTTCATTATAAGAAAAGGAAGTCGTTGGTCTTGTAGGTTGTCCCTTCTCATTCCAAACTAAAGGTTCAATAATTTGCACTAAAAAGCCATTGACATCATAAACATAATTTTTTTCATTGCCGTAATGATCGATTTCAGCAATTAGCCGCCCCCCCGAATCATAACGAAACTGTTTAGATAAAGTAATATCAGAATAGACTTCATTTTGTTGAACTAGCCTTTTCTGATGATCATATAAATTTTCTTTATGCTTATCTTTTCTAGGTCCATGTTCAAGCAGGCAATTTCCCTTATCATCATACAGATAAACAATCTGATCCCCTATCTGGTTTTCATAACGAACCACTCTTCCACTACTATCATAATCCCATTCCAGGGTGGCGAAAAGTTGGTCATTCGCATCAAAAATTTCCTGCTTAATTAAATGCCCCTTTGGCGAGAAATAGTGATGGTAGGCTCTTTCTAAAAGCTCTTGCCCCGTTTTAAGATCAAGCACTTTTTCTTCAATTTTCAATGGCGGGCCAGCTAAATTTTGCGGATTTGGTGTAATGTGCCGAATTTGCCTGTAAGTCACCCCACTTAGATCATTGATGTCATTTGCATAACCATCATCATTCACTTCGATAGTAATAATTCCCTCGGGACTATAGGCAAAAGCTTGTCTCATCGCTACACGATCGCCATCCCAAATATAAACAACAGCTACCCTATTCGAACGCGGATAGAACTTATAAGTTTTTTTAGCTTGAATTTCTGCCTGCTTTGTTTCGGAAAACCCGCTAGAAAGAAAAAGCAACATGAAGGTAAGAAGGATTGAAAAACGAGGTCTCATAGTTCTTCCGCTCAGCTTTAACCATAGCATTTCTATTTCCAAAACACGTTTGTCATACCTCTAATAGAAATGCGATGAATGTTATCATCAATGAAGCTTCTCCTAAGGAGGAAGCGAGGTAGAACCTTAACTTATAAGTATAAATTTAAAATTGCGTCAACCAATTTTTTTAAAATAACAGAGGGAAGGGAATAAAAAAGGCAATCACCAAAAACAATAGAATTTGGAGATTGCCCTTGTGATCGTCATCCTGACGATCACCTTTAAGGAGGAGGCTATGAACAAAACTTATGCATCAGATTCCAATGAACGCAAAATTTCAATAAATTTATTTCTTTCCTTAAGTATTTTCTTAAAGTACCTAGGGTCATCTTTCAAAATTTCCTGAGTTTCTTCCGAATAGTTCGCTAAAATTTTACTTAGAATAATTGCTTTTCTTTGAGACTTGGGTTTCATATAATCTCTTTTTCTTTTACAACTAACAAATGCAAAAAGCATGCCTAATTCGGATATTAAACAGTTAAAAGAATGGTTTTTAAAAGAAAAAAGGGCTCTTCCCTGGAGAGAAACCTCTGATCCCTATAAAATATGGGTTTCCGAGGTGATGCTGCAACAAACTCAAGCCGATGTCGTGATTCCCTACTATCTCCGCTGGATCAAGCGTTATCCTAATTTACAAAGTTTAGCAGAAAGTTCTCGCGAAGAAGTAATTAAAATTTGGGAGGGGCTGGGCTACTATTCTAGAGCTCGGAATTTGCATGAAGGGGCGAAATTTATCTTAGAAAAATATAGTGGGGTTTTTCCTAATACATTTGACGACTTAAAAGTGATTAAAGGGCTGGGCCCTTATACTATTAATGCTATTCTAAGCTTTGCTTTTCATCAAAAAGCTTTCCCTCTAGATGGAAATGGCATTCGTGTGCTTGCCCGTTATTTTGCTTACCCAGGAGATGTTTCTAAGCAATTAAATTTAAATTGGTTAAGAAAAACTGGGGAAGATCTCCTTCCAGAAGAAGAACCATGGATTATCAGTGAGGCCATCATTGAACTCGGGGCCATGGTATGCAAAAAAACGAAACCTCTTTGCTCTACCTGCCCCCTAAAAGACCATTGCCAAGCTTTTAGATCAGACACGACCGAGATTTTTCCTGTAAAAAACAAGAAAGTTCCTATCACCTATCTTGAGAGGTTCGTAGCTATTTGTCTTCACGATCAGAAACTACTTGTTCGCAAAGGGGAAAAAGGAAAATTGATGGCAGATCTTTATGAATTTCCCTATTTCGAGCTAGACGATATTAACCCTGTTACTTTAAAAGCAAAAGTTGAGTCACTCTATGGTGTAACCGTCAACTTACAAACCCAATTATCAAAAGAAAAGCACTCTTTTACGCGCTTTCAAGCAGAGCTTCACCCTACCCTTTTTCATGTAACGCCTATCCAGGATGTAGTAAATTATGAATGGCTATCGGCCGAGCAACTAGCACAAGTGGCTTTTTCTTCCGGCCATCGGCGTATCTTGGATAAGGTCTGGCATCTGCTTTGATGTTCATACAACTTCAGATACTTGTAGAATGCTGTATGAGAATTATACATAGAGATTAAGAAACCCTCATACCCACCCAAAAAGCCCCTTTTAATAAAGTAACTTTTAAAAAAAGCAAACCATGAATGTAAAAGAGCTTTAAGCGGGGATGACTTCTTTTTATCTTTATTTTGCTCAGCAAATAGGGAGGAGTATGATTGCATTTTAGAAAGAAAATCTTCTATCCCTTCGTAAGAATAATGCTTTAATGGATGCTTTAATTTAACGGTTTTTAAACCGTTCACAATCACAGACTCATGGACTTTTGCTTCGCTAAATGATGTGACCTTACGGTGATATAAGCGCACTTGGTAATCGGGACACCATCCACACCATTTTATCCATTTGCCATTATATTCATTATGCCGTGGAATCGCATAAACACTCTTTCTATCGAGACAAAGAGATTTAATCTCACTCACCAGAGGGCCCGTTAAAACCTCATCGCTATCGACGGAAAGGATCCAGTCATTAGCAGCAAGTTGGGAAGCCTCATTATGAGTTTGACCAAAGCCTTTAAAAGTTCCTTCATAAATTGTGACATTTGAAAAATCTCGAGCAATTTCTAATGTCTGATCACAAGATCCGTTATCAAAAATTAAAACTTCATCAAAAGCTTCGCAAGCCTTAAGCACTTCTCTTAAATACTTTTGGCTGTTTTTTGTTAAAATAGTGACACTGATCAGGATAATACCTCTCTTATGGCTGCTAAAACGCGTTGTACATGTCCAGAAACATTGACAGGGTGCTCTACCCAAAGAATGACTCCATCACCATCACAAATAAACGTTGTTCTAACGATTTTTCCAGATGCATCAACAACACCGCATAATTGAGCGAGCTCTTTACTTTCATCTGATAGAAGAGGAAAATTTAGCTCATGCTTGGCTGCAAATTTCTGATGGCTTTCCGGTCGATCTGGGCTAACGCCAATGATATTGATTTCAACATCATTAAAACTATCCACCACATCTCTAAATTCACATGCTTCCTTAGTACAACCAGGGGTATCATCCTTAGGATAAAAATAAAGCACAAACGGGGTCCCTAAAAGATCTTCTCGATTCACCGATTCCCCTTTAAAATCTTTTATTTGAAAGGCTGGGATTCTATCTCCAACTTCTAACACCGCTTGCATCTTCTCCCCCTATTTTTTTAACTATTTTTCACAATTTGATCCTTTTTGGCTATCGATTCTAGTATCCTTAACTAAACAGCTACTATGGTATTCTAGTCTGAAAGCTTATTCAGTGATCTCATTTTTTCTTTCGCTGCTCAAAAGATCGGTCGATCATCAAAGCGAGATTGGCGTGCCCCTCTGCTCTCGCTAAGCCAACAGCCGTGTTGCCTTCCTTATCCTTCAACAGACAAGCTTTATTCTGTAAAAGAATTAAAATGATTTCCTTAAGTCCTTGATGAGCAGCAAGATGTAGAAGGGTTTTCCCTTGCTCATTTTGATGATTAATCAAATGTTCCAATAAATTTTTTTTCTTGGCAAAATGGATAAAGAATTTAGCAAGATCGGAATTGTTATGGCGAATAGCAGCATGGATTGGATTGTCGCCATGTTCGTCAACCTTAAATAAAGAGCAACCCCATCTTAGCAGTTTTTTTAAAAGGGATGGACTAAAAGGTCCATTGGCTACCAAGTGTAAAGGGGATTGGATAAGATCTATTTGTGGGTCCTTCTTTGATTCCAGGGCGAGTTCTATCTCTTTTTCCAAAATTAATTCTGCAACATCAAAATATTGATGGCTTAGAGCAAATTCCAATGCGGTGCAACCCAAAAGCACATTTTCTGGCGTTAAAATTTGCGACCTAATGCTTAGATGACCACCACGAATGAGGATTTCCTTGACTATCTCATACCTCCCTAGTAAAGAGGCAAAGTGGAGTAAATTTTTTTCTCTTTGAAGTAATTGATCATAGACATCTTGGATCTTTCTTTGAGGATATTTTTCTTCAAAAAGATAGGTGATTTGTCTAAATCCGAGCACATTGTCTTCTTTAATGCAAAAAAGTAAATAGGCAGGAATCAACCCCTCGCTGCTTATTAAAGCGTCTAATAAAGCAAGATCTTGCCTTTGGCATGCCAAAAACAAAGGAACTACGTTTTGATGATTTTTTTTTAATGGATCTACCTCCCCTTGGATCGCTAACTTGACTAAAGCTAAGTCCACCTCAGACGAATTCTCGCTACCTTCCAATATAAAGTGTAAAGGATTGTTTCCTTGTTGATCTTCCATGTTCAAGGGTAAACCTGCATCAAAAAGCTTTTTAAAAATAGCTAAATGCCTTTTTTTAGCAGCCATATGCATGACAGTCAACTCGTACAGTGGAATGGCTGTCTGGCAAACTGCTTTAAATCTTAGCGGAGGAAGAACCGCCTGAAAAAGATCAAAAATGCTCTTAGCTGTATCAGATGGCAGAAATAAAATCGCCAGTCCAAGCGCGTTGGCTAGAGTTTCATCATTGATAAGATGTTGGCTTTTTTCTAAAAGAAAGAGTGTTAATGTTAAATCGCCTTTAACTGCTACAATCTCAAGCGCCGTCATGTTTTTATCTAATTTCATTTGTTCTGAATACTTTTCCGCTAGATAAGTAAGAATTTTTTTTGCATTTGCTAAACAAGCTAATTGAGTGAAATTAAAGATAGTTGATTGAACATTCAATTGTTGAAAGACACTTAGATTATCCTCCTTAATAGCTTGTAAGGCTTCTGTCAAAGTCATTCGGTCTTCACGGCTAATCTTATACTCAATCTGGTAAGGATTTAGAACAGGGTCGTAAATTTTGCTTATATCAAGAGCGGATGGAAAAAAGATTAACTGGGATTTTGTCAAACATGAACGTAAAAGTTTTTTATACTCGATATAGGAAGTGTTCGATTCATCAATGTTAAATTTGATTAGAAGTTCATAAACACGCAGATGGTTAATTTCGATATGAATACAGGGATTAGTCATATTTAATGAATCTTCTAACATCTGTGCCATGCTAACAAAAGCCATAAGATTCTTAATATGATGGAAAAGGGATTCATAATTTTCTCCCCATTCTTTATATTCCTCATGAAGAATACGAAAAACTTGATGAATCATCAGATTATACTTGTCCAGGCGTTCTTTCGCTTCCTGGCTATTCGATATAATGGCAAAGCGATCAAAGAATACCTTATCCCTTTCTTCGTTGAGATACCTAAAATAATGATACCCCACTTCAAGATACTCATTGAGAAAAGGAACAGAAAGAAGCTCCTTATTTGCTTTATAATGTTGATACATGCCTATCCAATTACCTTCTGCAACCAAATTAGGATTTTCGCGCATCGAGCCAAAAAGGAAGCTATATTGCTGTTGCAAATAGCTCGGATCGGGATAAATATCTTGAAAGACAAGCAAGTAGCCGCATAAGCACTTAAAATCAATGATATCTTTTTGAGAAGACAGTTTTTGAATCACCGTCTCTACTACTTTTTGCTTTTTATCCTTAGGAAGAGCATGCCAGCCGAATAAATTTGAGGAAAAAGGATGTGAAGACATCTTACTGAGTTGTTCGATAGCAAAAGCTTCGATAGGATATAACTTGTATGCAAAGGGGGAAAAAAAGGATGGTTCGATTAGAGATCCGAGCTCTTGCTTAAAGAGGTGACTATAGCTGATATCAAAAAGAAGAAGGGAAAGGAGAGCTTGTATTTGTCCTGGGAGAGGTGCCTTCCTAAAAGAGAATTCCAGGTTTTCCTTAAAAAGGTAAAAAATTATTTTTATTTTTTGGTGATCATTAATTTTTAAAAAATAAACTAACTCGGTTTTTAATAGCTCACTCACATAAGACACCATCGCTAAAATTTCTTGATAGTATTCATCGCCTTTTTTTAGGTATGTTAGCCAAACTTTGTGGATCTCTTTAAGAGCCACTTCCAGCTTTAAAGGCTCCTCTCTTTCTCTTAATAATGGCAGATACTTTTGAAAAAAGTTTTGCATGCAAAGATTGAATAGCTTTAAGTTATTCCCGATCTGAGATAGGTAGCGCATAAAAATCTTGGGACTTCTTAAATAACTGATTGAAGGATTTTCCCATTCGCCATTTATTATTTCTGCTTTTAAAGCGCTCATCAAGACGGGAAGAGTTTTTTCAGCATCGAAATAGCGATCGATATTACCACGCTCATCGGTCAATACGTTGAAAATTAAATCGTTGATCATTGACGATTTTAATTTAACTAACGAAAGTAAAACCTGTCGTAATTCTTCTTGGTTCTCCTGCAAGGTGGAGATTGTCCCTGCATCCCATTGGGGTTTAAGTCGGGCAAACCGACAAAAAAGATTGATTTTGCCTATCAGAGTCTCCCTACGATCCTCTTTACCAACTAGAAGTAAGCATTCGGCCAAAAGTTGCGGCAAACAAAATTCTGAAAATTGAAGTTTATCTAGCAACGCATTTAAATGATCTCGTAAAAAATGGGTCTTTTTCAATTTTTTTATTAAACGACAAGCCAACTTTTCTAGGTGGATACGTGGCTCATCTTGATAATTTACTTTTAGATAAATGTTTAAGAACAATAACCAGCAGCCTTTGAGGATATCAATGTCTGTGACAGCGTCAAATTTTTTTAAGCATTCTAGCCCTAGTTGCTCTTCGTCATGTATCAAGAAAGAACCCTCGTACAGGCGTCTAATAAGATCCAAAGCTTCCCTTGAGTTAAGATGGATTTTATCCTTAACGATTAAGCGTAAAAGAGAGAGATAGAACTGGCTTTTTTGTTGATAGGCATCAAAAAAATTCATCAGAAATCCGTGCTCCAATACCTTTTCAATATAAATACTGGGGGATGTTGCCTGCTGAATCAAAAGGAGTAACAACTTTTGAACTTGAGTGACAGGTAGTTCAGAGAAGTTTTCTAAAAGTTTGCCAAAAATAAAATCTAGGGATGGCTTTAAATAGGAAATGTGATTAGCAAGGCATTCGCACACCGACAAAGTGATTTTTTTGCCTCTTAACATGTGGCATAAGAAATCTATCTCTTCTTGAGAATATTCAAAAAGCCCATTGATTGAATGGAAGAATTGTTCAGTTTCAACTGGTAATTGACTAAGAGGCATTTTTTGACAAAGAGATGCAAAGGCTTTGATATCTTGTCTAAAAAGAGTAGAGGCGACCCAATGCAAAATCTTTTGAAACTTTTCAATAGAAATGAACTTCTCAAGCACATGTAAGTCATTTTTTAATAAAAGCTGATAGAGTTGCCATTCATCTCTTATGCTAAAACACCACTCCACAAGTTTTGCCTTTTGCTCATCGTTTGCATACAAAATTAGAATATTAAAAGAGGGGGCAGGAATAGGATTTTTTGTAATAAAATCGACAAATCTGGCTAGAATTTGTTGATCCAGTTTTATTTGTCCCTTTAAAAATTGACACGTGTGTAATTGAATAAATAGCTGGATTGCAATAGATGTATCATCTAAAAGGCTGCTTAGAAGTAGAGATAAATAAGGAATGAATAGCTGCCTTTGTTGTTGGTGTTGACTTGTTTCTGGCAGCCAAAAATGGGTGAGAAAAAAAAGATAATCCTTGGCAAAAGCGGATATCTTCAAATGGGTTGCTTCTGGCTGGTTGAAAGCGTGACGCTTGATTAAAAGAAGTAATTCGAATAATTCACCTTGCACCACTTTAATGTTTGTTTGATCCTTGTTCTCTTTAAGCTTTTCGTGAAAACGAGAAAACAAGATGCAAGCGTATTCATAAGGGAAATGTTTTATAAAAAGAGGTCGTTGACACACCTTAATAAGGATAGCCCAATCTTCCAATGACGGCTCTTCTAACAAACGGCTGAGCCACCCCTGAGCCCTTTCTTTAAAAGGGCCTTCTTTATACAATGCCTTTTCATCAACAAGTTGTAAAAATAGAAGACTAGCCTCTTCTTTCTTTTCGTAACCAATCGCACGAAAAAACGCGTTAACTTTGAGCTCAAGCGCATCACTTTTAGTTAAAAGAAGCCAGTTAGGTTTTTGCTCAAATTGAGTGCTATAAATTTTTTTAGCAAACTGGCTAAACTTTTCTTTGTCCTTCTCATCCAACAAGGGGGCAACCGAGGATAAAATTCTCAGCGTTATAGCAGCATCATTTTCATGATGCTCTAAAAGAAATAACGCTAGAGCAAGCGCCGACGATTTGATAGCTGAGGGTTGGCCCGGTTGAATTTTTAACAATTCCCAAATTTCATAAGCTAATAATGGGTCCAATTGGCTTATCAATTTTTGAAATTCGGGATGACCCATAAGAGACTTTCTAATGAATGGTTGTTTCAACGCATGCGCTGTTAATTCAGGCGAGTTGGCCCAAAGAAGAATTTTAACCAAGCAATCACCCTCATCAAACTGCGCCTTTTGATGTTCACAAAGCAATTTAATTAACTCGATGAGAGATTGCGGATGGAGAAACGATTGTTTGAAGCTAAAGCTCTTTAACAGCTGCCATGTTTTTTTTTCATTAATGGCCTTGAATCGATAGAGGTAATTAATTAATTCACAAGCATGCTCTTCATAATCTTTTTTAAAAGCATCGATCATCTTTAAGGTTAACGGGGTAATATTGGCAGCCTCTGTCCTTTCCTTGACCAAGTCATTCCAAAAATCGAAACCCAACTCCTTTAATAAAGATGGTCCTGAAGTGGCTAACGATTGAATAAGCTCCTGCTTATTATCAATTTGTAAGCCTTTTAAAGAACCTACCTTAATACCTATACCCTTTTCAAAACTGGGTGGGAGTTGCTTCAAAGACAACCGCCTTGAAGCAGCTAAATTTAAAACCACCTTCAACCATTTTTTTCGCTCATCCATGGATTCAACGAACATTTCGGCACGAGAAAACCAGATAAGCGCTATTTGATGTAAATAGCTATTGTTCATTGTTAAACATTCGGCAGCGAGCTTAAAAAGCTGAGTTTTTTGTTTAATAGAAGCAATTTCAGCATGTCGAAGTTCCTGCTCCATTAAAGCTAATAGTTTTTTCTGAGTATCTAGATTGGTTAGCTGGCTCAACTCTGGAATTAAAGAACCTTCTTCCATCAATTTTAAAAATAAACCATTTATTCTTAGATATCCTTTTTCGATCAAGCCTAGGGGCTTGAAAGCACAAAAAAAGTATAAAAGAGATTGACAAAGAGGGAAGGAAATTTTCTCTTTTACATATAGATGTAAAAGGCTATACACTACTGATGGATATTCAGTCACATGCTTCTCAAAAGCTTGTTTCAAACCATCAGTTGTATATTCCCGATGATGCATGCTCGCGAAAAGATTCCAAAAAAAAGCCCCCTTGGCCTCAGCTTCAGGAAGATGTTGCAAGCAATAGGGCAGCTGTTTTTCTAAAGGCTTCTGACTAGCGAAAAACTTTTCAAAAAATAGATTCTCTAATGACTCACTTAAAAACGCCCCCTTTGTAAGGTGAACAACCGCATGCAGCCAATCTGTTGCATCAATATCATCTTCACAACTTGGGCGAACCATATTAACAATGAGATCTACAATGGCTTGGCGAGGATCCTTAACAGATGTGTCAGGAACCGTTGCGATGTCAGCTGAGAAGAAAGCCGCCATGGGCAGCTCAACAGAGCGCTTGGTAAAGCGCGATTTTCTTCGCAAGCTTTTATAAATAGTTAAATCCATTCCTCCAAGACGGTAGAGCTGCATATCATCAACATGATGGCTATCCCCTGCGCCAATAAAGATATCGATTGGCTTGCAAAAAAATTTCGCACAGATCAACCCCTTTAGCTCGTTTTCATCTTTAGGAAAGAGGCCCTTGGAAATTCTTCCTTCTAATACCTGAGCTCCTTTAGCCATTAATTGAGGATCTAACCTTTGAACGAAAAACTCTCTAACTGTTAATTCAAGATCCTGAAAAGAATTTTCTTCTGGGTTAGCAAGCGGGACTCGGAAATCATAATCATTGGCGTGTTCAAGATGATTCTTTAAGGTTTGGATCATCTCCTTGCCAAGGTGGCTCTCAAGCTGTTCGATTGACAACTCGGGTTGATTAATGATTTCAAGAAGTTGCTTCACGAAATAACGGTACCCACAAACTTGCAATACCCCTGATCCTACCATTTTAAGATTAGCAGGATCGATCATCTCTTTTTCGATTAAAAATTGAATCAATTCTTTGCGAGTAAACCGAAGTTCTGCCTCTAGTTCATCTGAATATAACCTTTCTTCACATTGCCAATAATCTTCTATGGTTTTTAATGAAGACTCGCTTAGATTTAACCAATCGAGTGAGCTATCGTTTTCTTGTTCTTTTAATTGTCCTGTGCCATCAATGAGGTCTAATTCAAGCAATAATGTAAACAAAGAGGCCCATGGAGTGGATTGCTGTACCTTCTGCCAATCAATAAACCTTGGCTCTTGGCTTTGAATTATTTGTTTTCCATTAAATTTATTAGATAATTTAACAGAACCATCTATTGGCAAAAAACTCATTGTTTTATAATAATATTTATTTACAAAACAAACAATTTTAATGAAGTAATGCAATCTTGACAACCATAAATAGGTCGCTTATGATAAATGGTTTTTAATAGGTATTCCTATGCTCGAGCCTAAAAACATGATTGTTAAGATGCCCAACTGGATCGGTGATGCTGTAATGGCAACCCCTGTCTTAGCTGATTTAAAGCAATTTTGGAAAAACTCTAAACTAACAGTCATGTGTCAGGCTAATATTGCTAGATTACTTGAATATGATCCCTACGTTGATGAAATATTAAGTTATACAAAACCAAGTGGTTGGTCGCATCGTATTTGGCACCGGGATGTCATTACCCCCTTGCAACGGGGTAATTACGATTTAGGCATTCTTTTAACAAATTCTCTTTCTTCAGCTTTCTGGTTTTGGAAAGGCAATGTTCAAAACACAATCGGATATGCTAATGGGCTTAGAAACTTTTTTCTCCAACAAGCTGTGCCTCTTCCTACACCCCTAGATCAATGGCATCAAATCGATGTCTATAAACATTTGCTGGCCCCTTTAGGGATTCCTCAATCTAAGACCCTTCCCAAACTCTATTTAAGTGAAGAGGAACAAGCAAACGCAAAAGCCTTCTTGAAAAGGCAAGGCGTTGAAGCCAATGATATTATCGTGGGTATTAATCCAGGTGCTGCTTATGGCTCTGCTAAATGTTGGTTACCTGAGCGTTTCCGCGAAGTAGCCTTGAAGCTAGAAAAAAGGCCGAAAACCTGGATCCTATTTTTTGGAGATACTTCAACAGCCCCGCTTATCAAAGAAATTTGTCGAAATGCACCTAATCGTGTCATTAATCTTGCCGGAAAAACAAATTTACGCGAGTTAATGGCTTTGATTCATGCTTGCTCTATCTTCCTAACCAATGATAGTGGACCCATGCATATTGCATCTGCTTTCCAAGTGCCTCTAATCGCTCTTTTTGGGTCAACGGATGCTTCTAGGACAGGGCCGTACTACCATGAAAAAGTCATCTCTAAGAAACCTCCCTGCTCTCCTTGTTTTCTAAGAACGTGCCCAAAGGAGGGGTTTCCCTGCATGACAAATATTAAAACAGAAGAGGTCTACCAAGAACTTGTTCAACTTATCAGGGAGAAAGAACTCTAAGGATTTTTTATGTATCAGAAAAATTTTTCAGAACTTACAAACCGTTTACTAAGCAAAATCATTTTCATTTGCCTCCTTTCTGCTGCCCTTCTTTTAGCATTGATTTTGCTCCCTATCTTTCTTTTTTTAATCTGTCTTATTGGGCTCAGCTTTTTAACGCTTTTCTTAGTAAGAAGATTCGTCGTTAAGAGGACGGTTAATGTACCGAAAAAAGAGAAAAAGGATTTTACAACCACAATCGAAGTTTTTCCTATTGATGTGACTAAAAGAGAAACACCGAAAAATGAAAATGGAAAAATCGAATCTTAATTTTTTTTTCTCCCAATGGAAAGAGGCTCCTTTCATTAACGCATCAATTGCAAAAGAACTTCAATCGATCAATTTTGATCTATTAGCCAAACAGCAAGAAATTTTAAAAAATCCTCCCCAACAACAATTGGAACTTCAACCCCTTGAGAACATCCATTATGTTGACGAAACACTCTCTCCAACCATTGGAGAAAAGCTATTAAGCCAAGGAGCTGTTGGCTGTCTTATCGTCGCAGGAGGTCAAGGGTCAAGAGCGGGCTTTTCTCTCCCAAAAGCTCTTTTCCCGATTAGTAATGTTCGTCATAAAAGTTTTTTGCAAATCTTTTGTGAAAAAACACTAGCTGCTAGCAAGTTGGGCGACAAACCCTTACCTCTTGCTATCATGACTTCTTCGCAAAATCATGATGCCATTCATCAGTTCCTCCAGCAAAATAATTACTTCGGTCTAGAAAAAGATCAAATTGATCTTTATAAGCAGGGATCCTTACCCTTTTTAGACGAAACAGGGCAAGTTTTTTTATCTGATGAAAGTCACCTTGCAATGGGTCCTAATGGCAATGGATATGCTTTAAAAGAATTTGTCAATCAGGGGATTTGGTTGAAATGGCATCAAAAAGGAGTTAGGTTTCTTAATTTTGCCATGATCGATAATCCTCTAGCAGAGCCTTTTGATCTTCATCTTATCCATGAACATGCCACTTCTCAAATGGACATTACTTGGAAGTGTATTTTAAGAGAATCTTCGAATGAAAAAGTGGGTGTAATAGCTAAAAATGGCAACTACTTAAAAATTGCAGAGTATAGCGAAATATCGCATGAAATCGCTCAAAACCTCGATCTATATCCTTTAGCTAACATCAGCCTTTTTATGATTAACATGGAGACCATCTCTCGTTTAGCCCATCAAGAGCTTCCCTTACACGCTGCCTTTAAAAAAACACTCCGTTATTGCCAAAAAACAAAAGAGAGCCAACCAACAGCGGCATGGAAATTTGAATATTTCATTTTTGACATTTTAAATTTCATCCAACACGTTTCTTTACTTGTGTATCCAAGAAGCAATTGCTTTGCCCCTCTCAAAAGCAGTGATGATATTCCATCGGTCCAAGCAAAACTTTTAGCACGTGATCGCAAAGTCTTTAGCCAAGTTACAGGTTGTCCTCCTCCAGACTTCAATTTTGAACTAGATCCTCACTTCTATTATCCAACCGCTAAACTTAAACGTCATTGGCAAGGAAGATCAGCTCCAAACGAACCCTATATTTCTGCCATCTGATGTCCCTCTTTTTTCCATCTATCAATTTCCAGAAAACAAAAAAATCGTTATAATAAAGAATTATTCATTTAAAGAGTCTTATAATGAAAATCGCCTATTTAGGATCGGGATCTTGGGGATTCTGTCTGGCTTCTTTGCTGGCATCTAATCACCACGATATCACCAGCTGGTCCCTTGACCAAGATTTAGTAAACAGATTAAATAATCATCAAGAGCACCCTTTTCTACCTGGCTTTAAACGCAAAGAAAAGATGCATTTCACCACAAACATGGCAGAAGCTCTGGAAAATGCTGATTTAATCGTTGAGTCCGTCACTTCTGCCGGTCTAAGGCCTGTTCTTTCTCAACTAAAGACCATTATGACACCTAAATGCCCTGTCGTTATTACTTCGAAAGGAATCGAACAGCATACGGGTGAGATTTTACCTGAAGTTGCCGTCGCTGTTTTAGGAGAAAGCACCCGGCATCTAGTCGGAATGATCAGCGGCCCAAGTTTTGCCAATGAAGTGATTCGAAGCCTGCCCACTTCAGTCGTGGGAACAGCTTACCATACAGACGCTATGAAGCTTATTTGCGACACATTTACTAATCATTATTTCCGCGTTTACCCTAATAGCGATATCAAAGGCGTTGCCTTCGGTGGAGCATTAAAAAACATTATTGCGATTGCTTGCGGTATTTCTGATGGGATGGGTTTAGGACATAGCTCAAGAGCGGCGCTAATGACACGCGGCCTCCATGAAATTCGCAAGCTTGCCGTCGCAAATAGCTGTAGGCCTGAGACAATTAATGGCCTTTCTGGCCTCGGTGACCTCTGCTTAACTTGCAGCTCTTCCATGAGCCGAAATTATCGATTTGGGCTTCTATTAGCTAAAGGTATTTCTCCTTCCGAGTCTAAGGATCAAATTAAAATGGTTGTAGAAGGTGCCTATACTTGCGTTTCTGCACTGCAGCTTAGCAAGCAGTTAAATATTCCAATGCCTATCACAGAAGCAGTCTATAAAATTATCTACGAAGGAATGAGTCCTCAAACAGCGACAGCAGCCCTCATGCAACGTACCATTAAGGAAGAGCATTTATAATGAAAATAACGACCCCGGCTCAAATGTCACACCTAGAGCAACAGGCCTACCAGGAGGGCCATCAAGAAGCTGTATTTATGGAAGAAGCAGGTAGTGGCGTGGGCTTAATTGTTCATGAATTCACAGAGAGGTTTGGTTTAGAACATCAAGTAATTTTACTTTGTGGCAAAGGCAATAATGCCGGGGATGCTTACGTGGCAGGCGTTCACCTGCAGCTTCTCGATTATCATGTACATGCCTACCAACTTTTCCCCCTATCAGAATGCTCGCCTCTTTGCCAACAAAATGCCCAGCGCTTTGCCCAAGATGGAGGCTTAATCACAGAAGTCAGATATGGAGAAGAAATTCCCTTTCCAGAAGACGGGGTTATTCTGGATGGCATTTTTGGGACTGGGTTCCGAGGACCTATAGAAGAGCCGATCAAAAGCTTTATCGCTTCAGCAAATAACTCTGGACTTCCAATTATTGCAATTGACATCCCTTCTGGGCTAAATGGTGAAACAGGAGAAGCGACAGGAGAAGTGATCGAAGCATCACAAACAGCTTTTTTGGGATTGCCTAAATTAGGTTTTTTTATTCGAGATGGGTGGAATAAGGTAGGCAAACTAAAACATGTTGACTTTGGCTTACCAAGAGAACTTATTGAAGAATTTTCTTCAGACGTTGAAATGCTATCTCTTGATTTTTTGCTCCCTTTTTTGCCTAAGATGATTCGCAACCGCAATAAATATGAAGCGGGTTATGTCGTTGCCTTATCCGGTTCTCCGGGAATGCCAGGAGCCGCTAATCTCTCATCCATGGCAGCCTTGCGAAGTGGGGCGGGTATTGTTAGACTCCTTTTCCCAGAAGGGATGCAAGCAGAGCTTACTAGTAGCCCTTGGGAACTCATTAAAACAGCCTACAACCCGGAAAACGAAGAGAGCGTACTATCCTATCTTAATAGTGCATCTTCTGCTTTTATCGGTCCAGGTATCGGACGTCTTCCAAAAACACGCGCTCTACTTAAAGAGGTTTTAACTAAAATCAGGGTTCCTTGTGTGATTGATGCTGATGCCCTTACCATCATCGCAGAGGATCAATTAGCCATTCCAGAGGAAGCTATCTTAACACCGCATCTTGGTGAATTGCATCGTTTATTATCCCTAGAAACAAAACAGCCTCTTGATTTAACATTTTTAAAATTGTGCCAAGAATATGTGGATAACAGAAACATCACCTTAGTTGTGAAAGGAGGCCCTACCTTTATTTTAAAGAGGGGAGAGCCTATTTATGTGAATCCTGTTGGCGATCCCGGCCTTGCGACAGCTGGAAGCGGCGATGTCTTAACAGGCCTGATCGCAGGCTTATTAGCGCAAAAAGTTTCTCCTCATGGTGCTGCCTGTCTTGGGGTTTATTTACATGGACTTGCAGGTGAGGCCGCAGCAGAAGAACAAACTTCTTACTGTTTAACTTCTTCTGATTTGTTGGACTACTTCCCCGAAGCGTTTACTTTTTCCATGTTCAATTTAACCTAGTTGTTTGCTAAATAGCTAAAGTTATGAACAATAAAAAGAGAAAAGCCAAGCTTATAATCTCCATTTTTGTATAATGAGGTTTTACCTTACTATAACTATCTAAAAGACCCATGTTTTTAAAAATGCTGCGGCAATCAGAATCGCTAGCACTCGCTGTTTTTTTGTTTTATATGGCTCCCATTTTTGGATGGAGCCTTTATGGCATTAGCATTGCCGATCAAAATGCGAGTTGGACTTTTTTTTGCATGGGCCTACTTTTACTATTCTTTGGTACTCTTCTTTTCTTCCTCTGTCTTAGGACCAGGGATTATTTATTGTTGGCTAACTATTCCTCGCAACCCTTGGTTGATCATGAACATGAAATTAGCTTAGAAAATAAAGAAGCTTCTCCCCTTCAAGATGATCAGAATTGGCAAAAAAAATATAGCGAAATTCAGGATAAGTTTTCTCTATTATCTCTTGAATCCTCTCAAACGATTGAGGAATTAAAAAATATTTTAGACCAAAAGCAACAGCAGATTACCCATTTAGAAAACCAAATTCACGATTTGAGATATGAAATCAAGACCCTCCTTAATCTAACAGAGATCGACTATTCCCCAAAATCTCCATTCCTTGCACACCAAAATACCCCCTTGCTACCTCTTTCAGATGAGAGGGTTCAAAATTTTAATGTAACAAACCAAGAAGAGGCCAAAAATTTGTTAAAGCAATGCTTAGCAATTGCCCAAAAGATGACAGGGTCTAATCAATTTAAATCTTCTTCCAAGCTGAAATTACTTCCTCTTGAGCATACAACCTTAGATCTTCGCGTATTGTTTGATGCCTTTAGAGAAGATAGCAGTGCTTTGATTACAATTTTTTCAGCCAAAGATCACAAACTCATCTTTGCTAACCATCAAACTAAACCAATGTTTGGTTATCACCCAGAGAAATTTGCTCAAGATTTTTTTTATTTAATTAAAAATCCTGAAGAATGGGTTGAGGCTATCGAACAGCTTGCCACAAAAGTGGAAGCAGTCTTAGACCTATCCATCAAAAGCAAAAGCGGAGAAACACTCTTAGCAACTTGTTGCTTATCTAGCATTCCCACAGGCATTTTTAGAGACCTTGGTATTGGCATTTTTTTTCTAAATTAAAGTTTTAACGTCCATTTTTTAAGCCCATAAGCCAATAGCTGAAGATAGATCGTCTTTATTAAAAAGAAAAAATTTTTAAAACGATTGGCAGTAGGAGGAGATGCAGGGCGCTGGCCTAATGATCTTTCAAGAGGAGACTTAGAAAAGCGATAGAAGAGATCTCCTTTGAAATGCCATTTCCAATTTAATCTTTCTTTTAAAAATAAAGAGGCGTCATCGATAACATGATGATCCACAGCTAATGGCTCTTCAAAAGTAACCATTGTTCTATCAATAGGGTATTGCCGTAACGCTTTATTAATCACACTCCATTGATCATAGAAAAAGCCTTTACCCAAGGAATTCATATTTGAGTAGTAATGCGTTGAATTTTGCAGAGCTGCCTCCGCAGAGCTTAACCTTCTCTTATTATATTTTTTATCATGCAATATCCAGATGACATCATAACCCAAAGATCGGTAGTCTTGGTTTCTAGCTAAAAGTTCACTGTCCTCAATAAAGGAACATTGAATTTCAAATATCAACTTATTAGTCACCCAAACGACATCTGCAATACGTTTGATTTCAGGGAAGGCCATTTCAAGGAACACCTCTCCTTCGGGTAGATTCTTAAAAAAATACTCTTGGATGGCAATATGAACTAAGCTTTTACGGCTTAAGATACAATGATTTGCTTGTGTAAGATGATAAAAGTGAAATGTTCGTTTCGGGCCTTTGCGCACTCTTACAACTTGGTGGCATTCTGTACAAAAGTAATCACGCTGGCTCGCAGCCTCATTCGCCGAGCAAAGTTGTTGGCTTTTATTAAACGCGTAGAGTTGCATTTTAAAAAGTGTTAACGTGAAATATTTATTGAAAAAATCCTACACTTATTTATAAATTAATCCTAGATCTTATATATCCATATAGACATGTTAATCTTGACAAAAACCTCAGAGCTCGAGGACAATGTGTCTGCTCTCCCTTTTCAGGTAATTTTTAGGTCGTATGAATAAAAATAATTTTAAAAGCGCTTTCACCCCACAACATCAGCAAAAAGTTGACGAACTCGTCGGCATTGCAAAAGAACAAGGGTTCATAACCTACGAGGAAATCAACGATATTCTTCCTATGACCTTTGATTCGCCGGATCAGATTGATCAGGTGCTCATCTATCTTAGCGGGATGGATATTCAAATCCTTAACCAAATAGAAGTAGATAAACAAAAAGAACGCAAGAAAGAAGCAAAAGAATTAGAAGGCTTACCGAAAAGAGTTGAAGGCACTCCTGATGACCCTGTGCGCATGTATCTTAAAGAAATGGGGTCCGTGCCGCTACTCACCCGGGAACAGGAAGTTGAGATTTCTAAAAGGATCGAGAAAGCACAAGCACAGATCGAACGCATTATTATGAGATTCCGCTACTCTACAAGAGAAGCGATTGCAATTGCTTCATTTCTCATTGCTGGAAAAGAACGTTTTGACAAAAGCATTTCAGAAAAAGAAATTATCAATAAAAACGAATTTTTAAATCTCCTTCCCCGCCTAAGTGAGCTTCTAAAAAAGGAAGACGAAGAATTAGAAAGATTGCTTATTGAATCCGAAAATCCAAATTTATCAGCTTCTGAACAAACACTTTTACAGGATGTAATTGAGAAGTGCCGAATCCGTACGCAAGCTTACCTAAGGCGCTTTCACTGTCGCCATAACATTATTGAAGACTTTGGGGAAGTTATTCTCAATGCCTATGATCGTTTTTTGGCTTTAGAGAAAGAGCTGCTTGAGCTTAAGCCGCGTGCTGAGCGTAATAAATTTGCGCACGCCAAACTTTCAGCTGTCCAAAGAAAACTGCGCAAAAGAGAGCTAGCAGCAGGGAGAAATTTAGATGAGTTCAAAAAAGATGTTCGTATGCTCCATCGCTGGATGGACAAAAGCCAAGAAGCGAAAAGAGAAATGGTGGAATCAAACCTCCGCCTTGTCATCTCAATAGCAAAAAAATACACGAACAGAGGCTTATCATTTCTTGATCTTATTCAAGAAGGTAATATGGGCTTAATGAAAGCAGTAGAAAAATTTGAATATCGCAGGGGTTATAAGTTTTCAACCTACGCTACTTGGTGGATCCGTCAAGCTGTCACAAGAGCAATCGCGGATCAAGCTCGTACGATTCGTATTCCTGTCCACATGATTGAAACGATCAATAAGGTTTTACGCGGGGCTAAAAAGCTCATGATGGAAACAGGGAGAGAACCGACTCCTGAAGAGCTTGCTAACGAGCTTGGGTTAACCCCAGAGAAAGTCAGAGAGATTTATAAAATCGCTCAACATCCGATTTCTCTGCAAGCAGAAGTTGGTGATGGCGGTGAAAGCCAGTTTGGTGATTTTCTTGAAGATACAGGAGCTGATTCGCCTGCTGAAGCAACAGGCTATTCGATCCTCAAAGATAAGATGAATGAAGTTCTTACTACTTTAACAGATCGTGAACGAAAGGTATTAATTCAACGTTTTGGCCTTCTAGATGGTAAGCCTAAAACGTTAGAAGAAGTAGGTGTTGAGTTTAATGTAACGAGGGAGCGTATTAGACAGATTGAAGCTAAAGCACTGCGCAAAATGAGACATCCAACCCGTTCCAAACAACTAAAAGCATTTTTGGATCTGCTAGAAGCCGAATAATCCTTCAAAGGGCATCCTGGATGCCCTCTCATCAATTTATACCCTCTTGATTAGCTGAGGCGTTAATAATCATCTTTTAGCCATTTAAGATAAAAACGTATGGATAGCTATCCACAATTAAACATAGACAAAATTCTTAAATTGCTAGACGATCAAGGGCCGATCAGTCGATACCTCCCTGGATATGAAACAAGAGTAGAGCAACGAGAGATGATGAAAAATGTGCTCGAAGCTTTTAATCATAACCAAGTTGCACTTATCGAAGCAGGTACTGGTACTGGCAAAAGCATGGCCTATCTTATTCCCGCAATGATAGCTGCTTCATTGTTCAAAGAAAAAATTGTTATTTCTACCAACACCATCGCCCTTCAGGAACAATTAATTCATAAGGACATCCCCCTTGTAGCTAATGCTCTCGGTCTATCTTTAAAAGCGGTCCTCGTCAAAGGAATGAATAACTACATCTGCCTGCGAAAATTAGATGAAGTACAATTTGAAATGCTCCTTCTTCCCGAAAAGGAACGTGAGGAGCTTCAAAAAATTGACACTTACAGAGAAGCTGGCTCTCGATCGAATCTTAACTTTAACCCTACCCCGCATGTTTGGGAGCTTGTTGGCGCAGAGCATGATCTTTGCACTCACGTTGAATGTCCTCATTACCACCAATGCCCTTATTTTCAAGCACGCAAACAGGCAAATGATGCATCCATTTTAGTTGTCAACCATCATCTCCTTTTTGCAGATCTTGCCATGCGAGCGGAGATGCAAAATTATTCAGCATCAGCCGTCCTACCGCCTTATAAACGCATTGTGCTAGATGAGGCACATAATATAGAAGATATTGCTACAGAATATTTTGCTAACCATTTAGGCAGATTTGAATTTTTGCGTTTGTTAGGAAGGCTAAATACCGAGAAAGTAGGCAACCGCTCTGGAAAACTCCTGCTCCTGAAAGAAAAGCTACATGCTTTTTTCCTTAAAAATCCCTCAAAGGAAGGTTCGCAACTTTTTCAATTTTTATCCTCAGAAATCCCTGCGATAAGACGGGAACTACAAAAAGAGTTAAATGACACCTTCTTATGTCTGCATCAATTTATGGTCAACTGCTTACGAAACGATGAAGCATCAGAAGAAGGAAAACTACGCCTACTCACTCATCATTTTAAAATGGATGATTGGGAGCAAAAAGTCAGACCCCTGGCTAAAACCCTATCGGAAAAGCTAAAACTTTACATCCACGCCCTCACAAGTATTGAGGCTAAAATTCAATGGCATCAAGATGACAAGCTTAACGAACAGACTAAAGGACTCTGTTTTGATATCAAAGCTCTTACCCTTCGCCTTGAAGAAATGGAAAGCTTGCTTATTGATTTTGTGGATGGGGGGCATCATCCTTCAATGGTTAAATGGATAGAAGCAGAAGTATTGCGTAGCGGTACCAATGTTTCATTGATGAGTGCTCATCTTGATATATCAAAGCTATTAATCCAAAGGCTGTTTGATAAATTCGATACGATTATTCTTTCGAGTGCTACGCTGACAAGCAATCAACAATTTCATTTTCTTCGATCAAGGCTTGGCCTACACACTCCTTTCTCTGAAAGCAGAGAAGTCACTGAGAATATTTATGCCTCGCCATTTGACTATTCAAAGCAGGCCCTTTTACTTGTCCCCCAAGATTTACCTGATCCCTCTAGTCCCCATTTCTTAAATGAATCCTCACTTTTTATTTTACAAGCCATTGAGGCAAGTAAAGGAAATGCTTTTGTTCTTTTCACTTCATACCTGATGCTTCAAAACTGTGCTTCGGCGTTAGAAGCAACATTAAAACAAAAGGGTTTCCCCCTTTTAAAGCAAGGCGATGAAAGTCGCACCCAGTTGATAAACAAGTTTAAAAACACCAAGCGAGCAGTCCTTTTCGGAACGGATTCCTTTTGGGAAGGAGTAGATGTTGCTGGGGATGCTCTTCATTGTGTCATTATTGTAAAATTACCCTTTAGAGTACCTAGTGATCCTTTACTCCAGGCTCGAGCTGAGGACCTTTCTTCTAAAGGGGCCAACCCTTTTTTTAGTTACTTTTTGCCTCAGGCGATCGTTAAGTTTAAGCAAGGCTTTGGTCGCCTAATCCGCAACAAAAAAGATCGCGGCTGTATTGTTTGCCTAGACAATCGACTAATCAACAAAAACTATGGGAAAATCTTTCTAAATAGTCTTCCTGAATGTCGGCAAATTTTTGCCCCCCGCCCCTTAATCAAGAAATACATGATCGATTTTTATAATCCAATAAAAAATAAATTAATAAATTAACAAATCGAAGTTAGTTGAAATAATTTTAAAATTGTGATTTATATATAAATATAATTAAAAACTATATTTTAGAGTATGACGCTTATCCTTTCTCTCATCTAACCAAAACTTTGCTGTTTTAACAAAATACCCAGAGGCTCATTTTTTTAGTAAGCTGTGTTGAAAATTAAATATTTTATTTTTCAACACAGCTTTTTTAATATTGAATTCAAACCTTTAAGGGGGAAGCTATGAATAAGTTCATCGTAATGTCATTATTTGCGATTGGCACTTCAAATCTCTATGGGGATTATGGTCAAAATCCTAATTTCAGACAGCATCCTGGATATTATAGACAACAAACACAGCAAGGTTTTGGAAGGTCTTCAGGCTGTCCAAACAACCAATGTGGGCAAACCACACAGTTTAGAAATTATAACGGCTCACAGTCAATGCCTTACTATACAATTAATGAAGAAGCTTTTAAGGCGGATGCGGATAAAAATGCTCAGGTAAGAAAACAGGATGGGCAGCAGGCTGCAAGGCAACAATATTATTATTATGGTTCAGACAACCGTAATGAGAGCTATGATGATGACGATGATGATAACACTTATGATAACACCAACTCTTCTAACGACAGCTCGGTTAGCGATTCTTGGTTTAATACAAGATCTGCTGATGCAGATAGAAACCGCGATCAAGAGCAATCACAAAATGCCGATTCCAAAAATGACAATTATGCCACCGAAGGCGATAGACGTCTTGGGCAACGCATTCGTGATGCAATAAAAGGTGGCTGGTTTTCAAAAGGCTATGAACAAGTTCAATTAGACGTTAATAATGGGGTTGTCACTTTACGAGGCTTTGTCGTGACACTTGAGGATAAAAAAAATGTAGAAGATACAGTAAGAAAAGTTAACGGTGTTAGCAGTGTTAAAAACAATCTCGATATCAGAAAACCATCTGACCGCAGTACAGATATAAAAAAAAACCAGTATGAACGCGCTCAAAGTGCAAATGTTAACCCATCTCGTAACCGCAACTTAATTGATGATAGAAATAACAATCCTAATGATACGACAAAAAACCCTATTGCCTTAGGCGATAAAAATCAATATGAAAAAAAGGATGCAAATCCAAATAAAGGATCACCAAGCCCTTTAGCAGAGAGTGATTCTTGGTTTAATACATCAAAAGAAGCAAGCTCACGTTCTTATACTAATGATTCTGATAAAGATAGCTATTCTTCATGGTTTGGCACATCTAAAGATCAGGCATCCGGACAAGATAAGGGCACCACAGATGCCGATCGTCAGTTAAACAAAAAAATCAGAGAAGCTCTTGGAAAAGGATGGTTTGTAGATAAATATGAAAACATCCAATTAAACACAGCAAACGGTGTTGTGACGATCCAAGGATTTGTAGCTACTTATGATGATCATAGAAAATTGAACGATGAGATTCGCAAAGTTGAAGGAGTACGCTCCGTCAACAACCAAGCTCAAGTAAAAAAAGATAATCGCTAACTTTTCACTTAGAACGCCTCTTAAGAGGCGTTCTAAGTTTTTGCCCAGCAACGAAGAAATTCAGCCACACTCCAAGCTTGGGCAAAACAGCCTCTTGCATAGAAAGGTTCACAAGCATCAAAAATCTCGCCAATAGTTCCCTTACAATAGGTGGTCAGGTGCTCTTCCAAGCCTTTTAATAAATCTCTAGCTTCGCATTTTTTTGTAGGATCGATCTTTAGCCAAACATCGATATAGGGTCCTATTAGCCATGGCCAGACAGTGCCTTGGTGATAAGCAGCGTCTCTTGAACGCAAATCGCCGTCATAGGCTGCTTTAAAATCTTTATGGTAAGGACTTAATGTTCTTAATCCGTAAGGAGTCAACAAGTCTTTTTTTACGGCATCAAATACCATTGTCCATTTTTCCTTTGCCAAAATAGGAAATTCTAGAGAAATAGCAAAAAGCTGATTAGGTCTTAAGGCAGGATCATCCCAAAGAGGACTGTCTACGAAATCCTTGGCATCAACAACATCAAAAAGGTAATTCCCTTCTTTGTACCAAAAACGCTGGTTAAAAGATTCATAGCATTGTTCAGTAATAGATAAGCGCTCCCCCGTCCATTTCTCAAAAAGCTTTAGTGCATTATACCAAAGAGCATTGATTTCAACTGGCTTTCCTCTTCGTGGGGTTACAACCCAATCATCCACTTTAGCGTCCATCCAGGTTAGTTGGTATCCCTCCTCTCCCTGCGTTAATAGGCCATCCTTATCCATTCTAATGCCGAAACGAGTTCCCTTAACATGCCACTCGATGATTTGTGCAAGCTTTGGTAATACAAAATCTAACATATCCATATCATTGGTATATTGGATATAACGATCAATAGCATGAAAAAACCAAAGAGTTGCATCAGCTGTGTTATACACCGCTTGCTTCTCTCCATCAGGAAACATGTTTGGAATAAGGCCGTCTTGAATATAGTAGGCAAAAGTTTTTAGGATGGATTCAGCGGTTAAATAGCGTCCCGTTACTAAGGTAAGTCCTTCTAAAGAAATCATCGTATCTCGCCCCCAGTCAGTAAACCAGGGATAGCCAGCAATAATCGATTTTACCTCTTCACCCGTGGCCTCCAAACGGATACGATCTTCTTCTCTCCATGTAGGTGTAATGATAAATTGATCCGCAGCTAGAAGCATTTGTCGTGAGGTATCCGTCAATTCTAAGTGCCCTTTAGCAGCCCTGATTAGTCTTTTCCTTCGCATTTTTTCAATGCTACTGGCTTCTTTTGAAGAAAGAGTCAGCGCTGTTTTCCAAGACTCTGTTGATGCCATAAAAGTAATTTTATCAGAGGGATTCATCGTTAGTGAAAAATAGCCTAAGCTTAATAAATGATCCTTAGAAGCATAACCTCGAGCAGCATCAATATCATAGGTCACATGGTTAATGATTTGTCTTTCATGAGTGAATGCAGCTCCATCTGAAGAGAAGAGTTTTAATTTAGGAAAACCATATTTCTCAATTTCATAAAAATTTTCGCTTACATGCATTAAATAATCATTTAAGTCATCCTCTTCACCTAACGGATTTTCATAGGGCCTAAAATGAATATATGGCCTCCATTTTATTTCGATAGGTCCTTCACCTGAAATGTAGTGATAGGTTGTATGAAGCGTATTTTGCCGATGAACAAGCATCACACGTTTTTCTAATATGACGTTGCCGATAGCATAAATCCAGACAGGCAAACCATCCTCGATTTTAACCTCGACAAGAGGGATATTGGGCAAGGGGATGTTTTGTTCTTGTCTAATTAAAGATAGCGAGTAAGTTTTGTCAGAAAAAGCCAATGTATCATCCACATAGCTTAACATGACGGTTCTACCTAAAGGTGCTGGTAAAGATGCCACAAGAAGACCATGTTGTTTTCTTTGAGGGGCACCACTCAAGGTAGAAGAGGCATATCCGCCAAGGCCATTTGTTACCAACCATTCATCGTTAAGTAACGTAAAATGATCAAGTTGATTAATTTTTTTCTTTGTTTCTGTCATCGACTGCCGCCAAAAGAATTGCTGAGTGTCCTATAATTTTCCAATTAGAAGGATGGATTTGTGGGGTCCCTTCACCCCCATACTCTACTGATTCGCTGGATAAAACCAATTTCCACTTTTTATTTAGATCCGGTGCTAACAACGGTTCCGGTGCGGGCTTAAAATAGTGATCTGGACCGAGGTTAATAATCAATAACCTATCCCCTTGCCTGCCAAAGTAACGAAGAAGAAAAGTATTTTCGGAAATAACAGCCCCATCAATCTTCGCCTCATCCATTTGTCTAAAAACAGGATCCTCCTTGCGTAATTTAATAAGGTCCTTAAATAGCTTATAAATCTGTCGGTTATCTTCTCGTTCTTTGAAATTTAATTTACTATTGGCGAACATAAGGGGGTTAGATGGATCCGGCAATGTTCCTTTAACGGCCTGTGAAGCAAGACGGGGAAATTTGGATAATTCCTTTTTTCTACCTTGATCGACAACATGGCTAAGTTCTTCAGAATGATCTGCAAAATAGTAAAAAGGGCGGCTGGAATTAAATTCTTGACCTTGGAATAACATAGGAGTGCTCGGCCCTAATAAAAGTAAGCAAACAAACGCTCGGTAATTTCCAGGATCAGAGCGTTGATGGAGTCTAAGACCATATCCTGAATTAGCTAGCTGATCATGGTTTTCTAAAAAAGTAATCATCGAGGAAGGTTTCATATCAAAATAAGGAATCCCTCTCAGATTTTTATGCCAGAGATAGTATTGGCCTTGATAAAGAAAACCATACTTAGCAGCAGAGATAAATTCCTGTGGAGTCCCTAGGTAATCCATATAGTAGGCTTCACGTTTACCGGTTAGTCTCACTAATGCGCTGTGATGAAAATCGTCATTCCAAAGGGCATCGAAATTATACCCACCTTCCTCTGAACTTCTTAGAAGATGAGTGTTTTGTTCTTCATTTTCTCCTATAACAAGGATATCTCTTTGCCCACCAGCTTCTTTGGCAGCTTTAGAGATATCAGCTAAAATATGAATAGGCGTTGCGCTAATTAACCATGGGGTTGCATCCACTCGCAGGCCATCAAAATGAAATTCTTCAATCCAATATCTCACATTGGTTAAAAAAAAGCTTCTTGAATGGGGGTGATCAAAATTGGTTGCGCAACCCCAATCTGTTGAGTGTTGATGACTTAAATACTCTTTGGCAAACAGACTCATTTGGTTTCCTTCCGGTCCAAAGTGGTTGTAGACAACATCTAAAATCACCCCTATACCAAGAGCATGGGCCTTGTCGATAAACATTTTTAAATCTGCTGGTTTACCGTAATGGTGACGAGGAGCAAATAAATTAACCCCATCATAACCCCAACCAAATTGCCCAGGAAAATCTGAGAGCGGCATTAATTCAATCAGGGTAATTCCTAGATTGGCAAGCTCTCCTAATTGATCTAAAGCAGCCAGAAAAGTTCCTTCCTGCGTGAACGTGCCTATATGAATTTCATAGATAACTTGCCCCGCAATCTTACACCCCTTCCACTCAGCATCTGTCCAGTTAAAATCTCGTTTTATGACTTGGGAAGGTCCACAGGAACCAATCGGCTGAAAGCGAGAGGCTGGGTCAACCAACTTTTCATCTGACCCCTCACCTTGAAAACGATAAAGTGTACCTTCACTGACGCCGGGAAGAAATAAAGAAAAATATCCCTCTTCTTCTTGATGCATTGGCAAAATCTGATTGTCCTTTTCTAGGAGTAAATTTAAGTGTTTATGGTTTGGTGCCCAAACTCTAAAGTCTACACCCTCCTCCGAAAGTTCAGCTCCTATAGGATAATGCCGTGATCGCCCCATATCTTCCTGTTCTTTTTTATTAGACTATCCACAAAAAATCTTTTTTTTAAAAAAAATTATCAAAAATAAGGACAATTAAGCACTCAAGCTTTTCAAAATCAAATAATTAAAAAAAGCTAAAAAAATAAATCTTTTACAACTATCAATGATGTGTTAACCTAAGCTTATAGGCCTACAAATAGGTTTATGTTACAGAGAAGATACACGTCCGACACAGAGTAGTGAATACGTAAGTATTTATTGCCCATTCAACAGAGTTTATTCAGCTATAGAGACTTTGGAGTCATGTTTTTTAATTAAGCGCCATATTACCCAAGCCTTGCACCTAACAGCTGTTAAAAGCCTTTGTTAAAGGCGAGGTTGAGTTTTGATATGGTTCTTATTTTAAGGAGGGGCTATGTTGAAGCAATTCTTTGGACTTTCCGTTCTTTCATTATCCCTTGTTGGATGCAATGTTGATCAAAATACTTCTGTTAGTCCCATGAGAGACGGGACAACACTTACACCCGATAGGACAACTTTGGGGAGTGAACGAGGTATGCATGTTGATCAAGGAGCTCTCGAACAGGGTGAAAATGAGTCAGATCGACATGTGACTCAGGTTATCCGTCAGATGCTAATGGCAGATGATAAGTTATCCCTTCAATCAAAAAACATTACTATTGTAACGAAAAACGGCGTAGTCACTTTAAAAGGTATTGTCAATTCTGATTCCGAAAAGCAAAAGATTGTAAAAAAAGCACAAGCAGCACCAGGTGTAAGAAATGTCATTGATCAACTCCTGGTTTCGGAAAAAAATAAACTGTCCAGATAACGTTAGGGAGGTCATTATGAACCGTGCTGTTTTTGGCATCATAAAAAAAGAAGAGGATGCTCAAAGGGTGGTCGATCACCTCAAAGAAGTTGGTTTTCCATCTTCTAATATATCTATTGTCTTTGCTGATCAAAGAAAAGCCTCTGGCCTGAGTGTATCCCAAGCAGATGAAAATATAAGCGAAACGAGTGGCGTTGGTTATGAAAAAAATACCAAAGCTCCGGAAGGCGCTAGCTCAGCTGCCACTGCAGGAGGAATCATTGGCGGTTCGATAGGTTTATTAGCAGGCCTTGGGGCCATTTCTCTTCCTGGCTTGGGAGCCTTTATTGCCGCAGGCCCCATCATGGCAGCCTTAAGTGGATCAGCTATCGGAGGAAGCTTGGGATTATTCATTGGAGCTCTCGTTGGAATGGGCATTCCAGAATATGAAGCCAAACATTACCAAGATAGTCTTAATGCAGGGAATTTTCTCATTAGCATCCATACAGAAAATGCTGAAGAATTAAACAAAGCTTATGAAATTCTTAAAAAAGAAGGTGTTGAAGATATCTCTCATTCTATGGAAAAAACTTCAACTATGTAACTAATTTAAGGAGGTTACTATGTCTAGAGAAGATTTTATGGATTTATTCGTGGATCAGCTTAATGATATATATAGTGCTGAGACACAAATTGTTAAATCTTTGCCAAAGATGATTAATGCAGCATCTTCAACAGAATTAAAAAATGCCTTTGAAAGCCATCTTAAAGAAACACGCAATCAAGTGACAAGATTGGAAAAGGTATTTAAGGCCTTAGGAGAAAAAATAGGTAACGAGTCTTGTGAAGCCATGGAGGGCATCATTGCCGAAAGTGATGAAGTGACACAACTTTACCCACCATCTGCATTAAGAGATGCAGCGCTAATTGCATGTGCTCAACGTATCGAGCATTATGAAATCGCGGCTTATGGAACTCTATGCACTTTTGCTCAAGAATTAGATTTAGATGATATCCAAGAGTTACTAGGTGAAACCTTGGACGAAGAAAAATCAGCTGATGAAAAATTAACAGGGATTGCTGAAGGAGGCCTCCTTTCTACTGGAATTAACCAAAAAGCTCTTAACCGTTAAAAGAGGTGTTTATGAGCATAGGGTTGTTACTCCTCATTATCCTTATCTTATTGCTTGTAGGGGTTTTTCCTGCTTGGCCATACAGCCGAGCATGGGGGTATGGTCCTTCAGGAGCGCTAACCGTATTGTTACTTATTTTAGTTTTGTTGGCTCTATCTGGACGCGTGGTACTTTGGTAGTCTCAAGACGGCTTGCCTTCTACTAAGTAAGATCTAATTGTGTAACTTTTAGATTTTAGTTAGAATAGAAGGCAAGTTTTTATGACACAAATTTCCCTACATACACTCTTAGATCTTACCTTTCAGGATGCATCTCTCCATTCGATCATCCTCAGCCACCCTTCAAAAAAAGAAAAGAAGGGTATTTCTAAGGTTACTATTCGCCCTCTTATTATTAAAAATAAAAAATTTTTCCAAGCAAGCCTGCAGAAAGGAGCCCAAGTTTTTCATGAAAACATCGAATTTGAATTCATCAAGGAAAAAATAGAAAACTGGTTAATGATCCTTCGAGAGGGCCATTTCTACTTAAGTGAATCAACGTACCTTTTATGGAAAAGAAAAGATGGCACCATCATCATTTCGCAAAAGGGATCCGAAAAAAAAATCCTAAAGCTTCAACATAACCGCACCAAAAACTATCTTTTTCAAGAGGGAGTTCCTTATCCCTTTTTTATTGCCTTAAAGGTGATGGATGCAAAGGGTAGAGTGTTGGCAGATAAAAGGGATAAGTTCAAACAGGTCAATCGGTTTTTAGAGGTGTTTTTAGATTCGTTAAAAGAGATTAACCTAGATAAGGACAAGCCGATAAAAATCGTCGATTTAGGTTGTGGAAAAGCTTATCTAACTTTTGCCTTATATCATTATTTAAGTGAGATCTTGCATCTTGATGTTGCTATGACAGGTATTGATTTAAAAGAAGAGGTCATCACTTTACTCAACCAAATTAGTAGAGATTGCGGGTATCAAAAACTAATCTTTAAAACAGGCAGTATTAAAGAGTATCCTTTAGAGCGAATAGATATTGTCATCGCGCTCCATGCTTGCAACATAGCAACCGACCATGCCTTAGCTAAAGCTGTAAATGCCCAAGCAAAGATGATTCTAGCTGCTCCTTGCTGCCAGCATGAACTGTTAAACCAGGTTGACTCTTCCACTCTATCCCCTCTTTTAAAACATGGTATTTTGAAAGAACGCTTTGCCGCTCTCTTAACGGATGCATGTCGAGCAACCTTACTTGACTGCGTGGGCTATAAAACACAAATTTTAGAGTTTATCGATGCCGGGTCTACGCCTAAAAATCTTTTGATCAAGGCTATCAAAAGAGCCCATGATCAAGATCATCTTCAAAATAGAGAACAGTATGCGCAGCTAAAAAAATCCTTCCAAATTTCTCCAACCCTAGAAAAGCTCCTTCACCTTAACTTATGAGTTGTTTTTATTTCATTTAATCTTTAAAAAAGCTTAATTCAATTTTTTTATTCTATTGCTTAAATCGGTAATGAAAAATTATTTAAACAAGTGAGTACCTATGCCAATACCTTCTTCTTCCTTGGATTTTAATACACGTATTTGGTCACATCCCCTCAAGAAAACACTCGTGAAAGGTTGTTTAAATGGAAAGCAAGTCTCTTACCAAAATGGATGGCAAATTAATGGAGTTCCAGTAAAAAACCCCAAAAGTGTTTATAAAATTAAAGCTCTCTTTCTGCAAATTGGCCATTGGTTGAAAATGGCTTTTTCCCCTCCTTATCGCCGTAAGTATCAAAAGGCAATCAATACTCTTAATGAATTACAAAAAAAACCCTCTTCAATACAGAAAACTAAAAAACAGGCCACCATCATTCAACCCCCTCAACAACCCGTCAACCATGCCCGCTTACAAGAAATCGATCGAGAGTTGCAGGAAATTGGCAACCGAATGGATCGCGAAACCGAAAATTTTATCAAAACTAAAACTGCACTTGTTAATAACTTAGCAGATTATGAAGTTGGAAAGGAAAATATCCAAACCTATTTAGAATATCGTAAAAAGCCTCTTAGCTCCATTACAACTCTTTTCAATCGACAAGAGGCTGAAACAATAAACAATTGCCTAAAAATCCTTAATAAGCTGAAGCACATCGAAGCTGATTGGAAAACATTGAAACTTCAGGAGCTTGAACGGTTGCTTCAATGGCATAAAGAAAGTATTGAATTAACAATTAACGAATTAAAAAATAACGAAGAGGCATTTAAGGAGCTTGAAAAAGAATTAGACGAAAAAATGGCTCAATTAAATGCAGAAAAAAATCAATTGCAATTACAGCCAACTCCCCCTCTACCTACTCAACAGGTTGTAGCTCCCCTGGCTTTAGATCAAGTGGATAAAACGCCTGACACAGGGCCATTTAATATTCATGCTAAAGCCTTTTTTGATTATTTAAAAAGAAATGGCAGCTCCGAATTTGCTGAACTCTGGGAAAAACTTCTTAATAACTTTGCACTTACTCAAAATGGATGGGATTTTATTACCTCTTTTTCTCGGGATAAGAAAAACTGCCAACTTAAGTTTAAAGAACCTATTTGCATATGGATTTCTTCATTAGATGAAAATGGGCAAGAAGATCCTCCTGGAGGAGTCATCTTTGTATTGGGAAACAATAATCAAAACAAACTGACGTTTACACTTACTAGTCAAGTAATGAATATTTCTGATGGATATCAAATGTTAGTGAAAACTCCGGGATGGGCCGCCACAATTTTAAGGATGTTATTTATCACGCCCCCCCCATTTTTAACAGCTCAAACCACACGTATTGATTTTAAAAATCATAAGAAGGTAGGCATAACAGCAAAAGCCTATAAAAAATCTAAAACACGTGAAAAATCAATGACAGAATTATGGCTCAATTGGGGACAAAAAGCAGAAGTGATTATTCAGCAGCCCGGCGTTTCTCTTGAAGAGCAAAATAAAACTTTTCTCGATAAGAAGGCAAGCCGTTCTTAATTTTTACGGAGGCTGAACAAAGGGGCTTCCTGGCCCCTGATAGTTGAACATCTGATAAAACAGATCTGGATGCATGAAGTACATATATAAAAGGAATAAAAAGATAATAGCCCAAAAAATAAAAATGGCTCTTCTTAGCGGTTTGTTCATGTATCCTCAACTCCTTTCTGATCTGTTTAAGTAGCTATTATCTATTATATAGTGCCATCAATTAGCTGTTAGTTCTCTGATCAAGTAAGTCACTATTTTTGCTATAAATATTTGCTATAGCAATTACTGTCTAATACAATTTTCTTTCTTTAAATTTCAAAGAAAAGACAACAAAAAAATTTATACTTTTACTATTTTTCTATCTAACAAACCATATAAAAATAGCTGATAAAGAAGAATTTAGCTAGGAACAAAAATAGCAATAACCGCCTTAATTTATGCCTTTAAAATAGCCCGTGAGCCATTTATTTAAAACTTAAGAAAGAATAATTTTTCACAAAAGTGAAAATTTTGCTTTGAACTAAGGCAAACTTTTGGCAAGATAAGTTTGAAAGCTCAAATTGAGTTATTTTTCACGCTTAAACAAAGGGAAACTATATATGAAAAAGATGATCTGCTTATTTGCTGCGATGCTGGCATTCGTATTGCCTACTGCAGTTTCTGCCTTAGATGTAGAAGGCTTTTATGTTGGCGCATTAGGTGGAGCGAATTTCTTAGAAACAACTAAAAGAAATGGCGTAAAAGCAAGCTTTAAGACTGGCTATGCTGCTGGTGGTATGATTGGTTACAGATGGTGCAACGGATTACGTCTTGAAGGTGAAGTTAGCTATCGTCACAACAAAATCAGAAGCTTTAAATTCGGCAATAGAACTGAACACCCAGGTGGACATGCTCGTTCATGGGCTTACTTAGCTAACGCTCTTTATGATTTCTCTGATTGGAGCTACTGGTGCATCACTCCTTATGTTGGCGTAGGTATCGGTTATGCTCAGCAAAGATTAAGAGTTGGTTCTGAGAATGGATTTCATCGCCATAGAAATGGCTTTGCATGGCAAGTTATTGGCGGTCTAGCTTACCCAATTTGGGATTCAGCTGAAATCGCTGTTGAATATCGTTTCTTTAAAGGTCGCGTCAAGAGAGCTTACAACCACTTTGCTGGTGCATCTCTCAGATGGTTCTGGTAAGAAACCTATAGGTTTAGGCGGCGGGATCCCCCCGCCTTTTTTTTTGTCTATTAAAATCAGATCAACCAAAAGATACTCAAGCCTTTCATGATCTTAGGATCTAGCCCTGTGTCCAAGAAAATTTACGGACTATTCCGACTCTCAGTTATCAACAAACAGTTCAGTTTATTCAAGACTTAAATCAAAACGATCATCTCCTTGTAGCAGAAGTCGAAATCAATCAAGAATATCAACACATTGGATTCGTAGATTCATATTGCCCTCCGATTCGATGGCAACATTCCGGAGAAGTTGTTTTAATGGTTCACTCAGAGTACCAAAATTAAGGTACTGTAGGTCAACTTCTAGAAGAATTGTTTCTATTATTCGATCAATGGTTAAAACTTATCCGAGTTTAGTTACAAGTATTTTCCGATAACGAGCCTGCCATTCACCTTTATCAGAAGACAGGCTTTGTTATTGATGGTGTAAAAAAATATGTTGCTATTGAAAATGGAACGTATAGCGATCTTATTTTAACGGCTCGCTACACACCCTCTCTTAATAGTTAAGCCTTTTCTTCTTAAAAAGATCAAAACCTTAACCCCCCATCTAAAAATCCGAAGACTAATTTTTAAAGCTAATTTGCTACCCTCAATGACGCGATGTAGAGGGCCTTGAATAACGGCTTTTCAGATAAAAAAGCCAGCGACCTATAGTTTGATCAATGAATGGTTTTGTCATTAAAAGTTTGAACTTTATATCACGATTAAAAACTAGTATTAATGGGTTTTAAACTCTCAGATGACAATTTATCTTTAGATGATAGGTCAGTTGCGACCTAAAATAATAATAATTCATTTATACGATGGAATTTTAAAACTTAAAAAAAGATAAGAATTAACGTTATAGGGGTTTCTGATCAGTGGATGTAGGTTTTCCTTCGATACGAGATTCAAGAGCTGTTACCTTTTCTTCGCCTCCTGTTGGAACAGCGAGTTTAATACCCGTAAATCCCTGAAAGGCCATCGACATTAATCCTGTCATGATAAAAGTAATGCCCATTCCCCTAATAGCAGGAACCACGTCAGAAACAGCCAATTTTTCTCTAATAGCAGCAATCAAAGCAATAGCTAGCCACCAACCAACCGCGGATCCAAACACATAAATAAGATTTGGCCAAAAAGGGTAATCTCTAGTCACAGCAAATAAACAAGCCCCTAGGATAGCACAATTTACAGCAATTAAAGGCAGATAAACACCCAATGAGGCATATAGGGCCGGGGAAAATTTTTCTATAACGATCTCTAAAATTTGAACGAAGCCTGCAATGACAGAAATAAAGATTAAAAATTCTAAAAAACCTAAATCAACGGTTTTTGTATCTAAGCCAAAAAAACTTAGCCATTGCAAAGCATTCGGTCCTGTGACAAACCGGTGCACAAACCAGTTAAGAACGCCCGCTACCGTGAGAACAAACACAACAGCTAGGCCTAATCCATTAGCTGTTTTTAGCCTTGTAGAACAGGCTAAATACGTACACATCCCCAAAAAGTTGGCAAGAAGAAAGTTTTCAATAAAGATAGATTGAATGATTAAACCAAATAAATTCAGTGACTCGTAATTACCCATCCAAATTCCCATCATCACCTCTTTAGCTGCCTTTTTTATGATTAATCATATTAAAAATCCAAATCAATCCACCAATAATAAAGAAGGCCGCAGGAGGACTGACCATCAAAGCAAAGTTATCATAATGATTTGGATGCTCTGCAGTTGCATACCATGTAGTTGGAATCACTTGAAGGCCAAAAAGCTGCCCAAAGCCAAATAACTCTCTGATGGCACTAACGATAAATAAAACAGCAGCATAGCCTAATCCAGCTCCTAACCCATCCATGAAGGCAGGTAAAGGCGTTACATTTTTAGCCATCCCTTCAGTTCGTCCCATCACAATACAATTGGTAATGATTAGCCCAACAAACACACTTAAGACTTTTGAAATGCTAAAAAAATAAGCTTGCAAAAACTGATCAATGATAATGACAAACACAGAAATAATGGCAAGCTGTGTGATCATTCTAACACTGTCGGGCGTATAGTTGCGGAGTACGGAGACAAAAAAGGAAGAAAAAGCCGTGACAAAGGAAACGGATAACCCCATCGTAATGCCTACGGACAATCGATTAGTCACTCCCAAAGCAGAGCAAATACCTAATACAGCGACAAGAACTTGGTTACTGCCCCATAACTGGTCTGTTAAGTATTTATAAGTAGGTAAGCGTTGTTCTGCCATACTATCCTTTATTAGAAGGTTTAACCGAAGCTTCATGGATTTTAATGAAAAAGGGTCTATAGGGTGCTAACACCTGCCTATATGCGTCAGTCACACCGTTCCCCGTTAAAGTTGCACCAGTCATTCCATCAACAGCACTCTTTGCCTTAGGGGTATCTCCTAGGACCTCCGATACCTTTCCTTTTACAACCGTAATCCCAAGGGGAGCCGTTTTAAAATCAGTTTGACCACTAGGTGATTCCTGGAAAATCTTTTTACCAGGAAAAAGATCTTGCCAATAGGCTTCTGCAATATTAGCACCTAGACCAGGGGTTTCTTTTTGATCATACCAAGAAATTCCAATAACCGTATCGCCATCTGTCTCTACGGCTAAGTAGCCATAAATGGCATCCCAAAGTCCATAGCCATTCACAGGAATAACATAACCTTCGGGAGTACTCTTTTGCTTAAGATCACGGTGATTCCCTAAAATTTCATAGATAAGCATCCAAGGCTGCTTATAATAACCCGTTTTCTTGTAGTCATTTACATATTGTTCTGGATGCATGGACAATTCTTGAAACGTCTTTATTTCTCCTTCTTTACTAACAAGAAGAGGAATAAACCGTTTTTTATAGATTTCCATAAGCTGTTCTTGCGAAGCAATTACTTTGCTTTCATCAGGTACTAACACACCTTGATTATAGCGGGCTGGTAGGAATTGTCCTTGGTCATCTTTTACAAGAAAATAGCCTTCATGACTTAAAACTTTTGCAGCGATCATCATCTGTTTACTGCGATCGAGCTCTCGTGCAACTTCTTTCGGTTTTGCAAGAGCACTAGCAAGAACAGATAGGATTAAGGCGCAAATAAAACTCAAGACAACCATGAATAGGATGACTTGATTGTTGCTAAAACCTTTTTTAGGCAGTTGCTCTGACACGTGCTAAGCTCCGTTTTCTTGAATAGCGAATCACATAATAATCAATCAATGGAGCAAACACATTGCCCATTAAAATAGCGAGCATAACGCCCTCTGGATACGCGGGGTTGATGCATCGGATCACAATGGTCACAAGACCACAAAAAGCTCCATAAATCCACTTGGCTAAGTTCATGGTTGGGGAAGATACTGGATCAGTAGCCATAAAGACAATTCCAAAGGCTAATCCTCCTAGCAATAAATGCTTATAGGCGGGAAAACCCATTTGGGCTGCATACCAAGCTCCTTGATCTGCGCCAAGAACGCTTGGTAAGTATTGAAAAGCCAAGGCAGTCAAAAAAGCTCCCAACGTCATTCCCAACATTGTTCGCCAAGATCCAACACCAGTCCAAATCAAAAATAAAGCGCCTAAAATACAAGCTAGGGTAGATGTTTCGCCGATACATCCAAGCTGATTTCCTAAGAAGAACCCCCAATCATTATTATGACCAAGATCGTAGTTAAGAGCAGAGAAGTGATAAGCATCTTCAAAATAGCCGGATGAGAGCCCTAAACCACCCTCATTTAAAGGAGAAGTGACAAAAGAACGCATTTGTTCTTGATTGAGTTGGCCTAAAACAGCTTCTCCTTGGGTGTTCCATTGTTGGAAATGTTTTTCAATCGTCGGAAAGGTCCCAACGTCACTGCCCACATTATTGGTTGCGATAGCGTCAACATGAATTCTTTTTACATCAGTAGGGATATTAAAACGGGCAAGCCTAGTTGCTTGAGAATAGCCATCTAGAACAGAGGTGTTAGCTTCTTGATTCATTTTAAGTAGGCTTTCCCGTACCGTAGTTGGATCACCTCCTACCCAAACATCACCCGACATTCTTCCAGGATAAGCAAAAAAGAGGAATGCCCGACAGGCGAGAGCAGGATTGACAATATTCATTCCAGACCCTCCGAAGACCTCCTTCGAAAAGATAATTCCCACCGAAACACCGACAGCTGCCATCCAATAAGGGATTGTTGGGGGTAAAATTAACACATATAAAATTCCCGTCACCAAAAACCCTTCTGAGATAGGATGCCTACGAATACAGGCAAAAAGTGCCTCCCAAAATCCCCCCACTGCATAGGCAAGAATCGTTAAAGGCAAGACTAAGTATAACCCTTCCTTAAGAATGGTAAGATAGCGATTATCTTTCAGGGCAAAGTCTATGTAAGAGATTAATGAGTCAGAGCTAGCAAGATACTCATTCATCAACCTAAAATCACCGCTTGAATAAACAAAATTCTGCAACCCAGTATTCCAAATAGCAGCGATAAGACAAGGGATAAGGGCAATCACAACAATGATCATCCATCTTTTAACATCAATAGCGTCACGAATATGAGGGTTTCTATGCGTATTAATAGGTGCTTCGTATAGAAAGGTATCCCCCGCTTCGATCAGGGGTTGAAAAGGATGTAATGGTTTGCCTTTCTCAGCTAAATGAAGCTGATAATCTAAAAATCTGCGTAACATAGATACCTATCTTAACTTAGTAGGGATGGGGCAACTTGCGGTGTTGAAAAAATAGCGCAAAATTTTATTCAAATTTCAGCCTAGCAAAATCTCTAAAAAAGGGGAATATTTTCTATAAAGAGGATTTAACTCTTTTTGATCAATACTTTAGAGTGGTAAAAATAATTAATAAGAAAAAAAGAAGTCATTTCCTCGAGAATACAGTGACTTTTAAAGTTCATTCAATTAAAATAAGCCAGATTTAAAGTCATTAATAATCATATGCTTAAAAAATGGATCCTTTTAGCAGCGATTATTGCTAGTATATTATTAGCTTTTTTTTATGATACGCTCCTGAATTATGGTTTGCGCTATTATATCGATAAAAAAAGCCAAGAGTTAGCACTTCCTCTTCGCTATTCAGGATTAGAATTTTCTCCTCATCAAATCATCTTTATTGATCCCGAAATCCTCGTAGATGGTGGGTTCATTAAAGCAAACCGCCTTACCCTAAACCATCGTATTGATTTCTTAAAAAGGCATGTTGATTTAAATATCTGCTTAGACCGTCCCGAGATCTCTTTAGAAGGAGATAAAATTCTTTTTGAAAAGTTGTTCCAATCTCGAGAAGCCCCCTCTCTTTTCACTTCTACCGGTCAGGTCACTTGCTCTTATGGTACCTTCTCTAAAAATCATGAACAATTTTCCTTTGCAATTACTCACTCCTGGATATCGAAAAATGAAGGGGATTACCTGCATGAAGGATCTTATTTTTTAAATCTAGATGATCAAAATCAGTTAAGCTCCCTACATCTTACCTTTCAAGCCAGTTCCTCAATGGATATCGAGGTTAATGCTCGTCTTCACCAGGTCAAGGCAGAGAGATTAACAGAGACTTTAAAAGCCTTCATACCGGAACTATCCTCATGGACTTTCAAGCAAGGACTGTTAGATGGCGCTTTTGAATTTGCTTTTAAAGATGCCCAATTCGCTCATGGTCAGGGAGAGTTATCCATTAATTACTTGGAGGTAGAAGAAACCCGTCTTGGGTTAGAGGCTTCCATACAAAAAGCCATTTTTCGCACCCATACCGAAACCCAGCATGCCTCTTTAGAAGTTCTTGATGGTAGCTACCTCCATTTTAAAGATTCTGAAGTCTATGCCTCTTTTAAAAATTTCCAAGGTCACTTAACAATCACTGAATCCGACCGACTTGAAATGGATCTAACAGGTACTTGGGAAGATGAACAAGCCCCCTTAAACACTGAGTTAAAGGGCCATGTGCATTTAGCTAAATGGCCGGATCTTGTCATGAAGATTTCTTTACAAGATTCTTATTTCAAGGAAAAGCCATCTTTTATTGATGTGACAGCCAAAGAGCTGGGGGGGGTTAATAGTGAAGCCCGAATTGCTTTGCAGGGATTTGGCCCAAAGCAATTTCTTTTTTGGCAAAGAGCGATTGAGCATCTTTCCCCAGGGATCAACCCAGTTTCTTATCATAGAGGCACAATGGATGCCATTATCCATCTTTCTTTTGATAAGGAACATAAGGTAGGTGCTATAAGAATAGAAAACTTTGATGCCTCAAACGTATTCTTTGTCATTAAGCAATGGGAAGCGGCTTTTGGAGCGGACCAATTATCAGGTCAATTAGCTATTAATTTTACTGATCCTGACCCTCAAAGCACCTTAAATGCCGATATCAATATTACAAATGGGCAAGCAGCTTTAATTGGATTGACTCAAGATTTTTGGCAATTCCATCAGATTGAAACTCAGTTATCCGTAAGAAATGGCATGGTTCAACAGTCATCTGCAAGCGTTGAGTTAGCTGGGTTGAAAGGCTTTGCTGAAGTCAATTCGTTTTCAGGGAAAGAAATCCTCCGCCTTAAGCTCCAAGGTCAAGCAATTGATTTAAAGCCTTTTTTGCCGACGAGAATGCAAGCGGGTATTGAAAAAACGAACCAAGATCTGCTGACCGTTAACGCTAGTGTTTTTAAAACTAATGAAGGTGTCAATGTTTTAGGAGAATTAAAAGTCCAAGATGCCCAGATAGCATCACCACCAATTGCCTTCAGTTTTGATTTAGAGCGCTCACCCTTTGAAGACCATTTTCTAAACAACTTTGATCAAAAACAAGAAATATCCTCATTATTGCGCAACCACTCCTTATCTTACTTAAAGGCTCTTTTCCAACTAGATGAACGCCTTTTATTAAGAGAAACTGGCATTCAAGGTTTCGTCCTTAGGAATGGGATCTTTTCAGTTAAAAACCTTTCTTTAGAAAAGTTTGTATCACCCTTTCTATTCCCTGACCAACTCTTTACTCTTAAAGGATTTAGCAATATTGAAGGATCCTTTGATCATATTGGCCTTGCGATTCGCTACGACGCTAGAAACCTCAACTTAGAAAACGATGCTCTGAGTATAGAAGTGGAAGAAGTCACTGAGCACGATCAAGCTCTTCCGGCCCATCACTATTTTGATTTTTTCACGGGCAAGCATTTTGGCGAACTTCCTCTTTTCAATGCTTCTTACTTTGAAAAAAATAGCGGTCTTCTCTTTACCGATGTATCTGCTCGAGTCCTCTTCGAAGAAAAAGGGGTTCATCTTCTTGATGTAGAGACATTTAGTAATGGAATTTATTTTGGCGGTGGCATCCATGTGAATTATCTTCTGCCTAAGAAGGGTGCCTTCAATGTTGAGCTCTTGATTGATACCCTGTATGGGAAATGCTCACAACTTCAACATTTTTTTTCTCACTTTAACAAAACCTTTTTCTTTAATCACATCCCTCTCGAAGGCGATGTTTCACTGCGAAATAAGGGTTGCCGCGTTTTCTTAGATTTCCCCCCTAATCAATTCTTCGTTGAGACTGAGGTGGAAGGACATATCTGTGATGCAACTCTGGCAGGAAAAGGCATTGACTTAAGCTTACAAGATCTTTCTTTGAATTTTTCATATCACTCTAGTCAAAAACAGCTTTCCTTTTCTGATTTGCAAGCAACCGTCATTACCAGTAAGCCTTCTTCACTAGAAGAGTATTCTCTGCATAGTCAGCGCATTTATTTTAGCAACATAGATGAAAACGAAGCTGAATTTGATCTTTGGGTTAAAGACCAAAACCGCGATTTAATTCGTCTAAAGGGTACAACTTCAAGTCAGTACAATGATCAATCCGAGAAAGAGATTGTCTTTTCTTTCGATCAAAAATGTACCCACTTCGGGGACATTCAACCAAAAAAGATTGCTCTATTTTTGACAGGATGGACAAAAATTGCCAAAGCAAAATTGGACTTTTCATTTCGCTTAAGTAATCTTTTATACGATTTACACCGCTTCGGTAAGTCTGGCTTACTACTCACTTCCTCTCATTTTTTTAAAGAGCTAGGCAAGCTAAAAAATGCAGGAGGAGAATGTGATGTTTCCTTACAATATGATGCTTCGAACTCTGTTTTTGATTTTTCGCTTCAAGGTTCTCACATTACCTTTGATCAATTTCACTTTAAAAATGTACTGCTTATAGGGAAAAATCAAGATAAAGTCTGGAGCATTGATCAACTCCAACTCGATCAACTCGCTCTATCAGCAGAGCTTGTTAAACGTGATTCAAATTGGAAAGCTAACTTTCTTGGGGTCCGCTACGGGCAATCTCTTTTATTAGGAATGCAAGGTGAGTACCAAGAAGGCAATGAATATATAAAAGCCCAGATCAACTTGTTGGAGGCCAACCTAACCAAGCTAAGCGAATGGCCATTCCTGACCTCTTTATCGCAAGAACTATCACCCTCTGGGGTTCTTAAAGGTAGCGGTGAGTTATTCATCGAGTTTTCAAAAAATGAACCGCTGCGGTTTGATCTCGATATGAACGCCCACTTACATCAGTTTAAGCTGAAGGATATTAGCTTTGATGATACAGCTCCATTCTTCTGCCATTTTTCCTCTGATCAGGGCTTAACGATTAGCAATCTTAAAACAGCAATCATAGAAAAGGACAAGCTGGCCGATCTTCATGTTGATCACCTGCAATTCAACAAGATTAATCAAGCATTTTTTGTTACAGGTTTGCACTTTGACATCCCAGCCGCTCAATTGGCACCTTTTGTTGATCGTTTGCACGTGAACTTCCCCTGCCTTTTTTCTCCCTCAGCGGCTAAATTGATCGCACAAGCCAAAAAAGATACTTTCCTAGCTGGCGAGCTAAATGTACAAAAATATTTATCTCATACCGATGTACAAGTTAAGCTTGCAGATGGTATCTACCATTTTGGCTCGAAAGGTCATTTTCTTCGCTCTTTTACCTTGAATATTACACCACAGCACCTTCTCGTATCGGCTAATTATACCTTTAACCAACATGAATTTTCCCTATTAGGAAAATTAATAGCGCCTTCTTTTGAACATGGGGAAATTATTTTGAAGGATGCGATGCACCAAAATGGTTCATTCGAACCCCTTTGGGTTGACTGGCATTATGAACAAAATGCCGGTTTCATCATTGATCAAGCAAAAGGGTATTTTGCTGGTATGCATCTGTTATTGGTAAATAGCTCTTCATCTCCCTCAGATGCTTCAGCACTAAGGTTAGATGGTAATATAGATTTATTAAATGATGAGTTTCGTCACCTTTTGGATGCTTCCTTATCGGAACAGGTGTTGAAATGGCAAGTGGGTAAGGGGTATGAGCTAAAGGGCTGTTTTTGCTATGAGAAAGAAAGTCCCAATGATGGCATTCCCCTCTCTTTTTCCGGCACTTTAGATGGAAGCGATTTTCATTTAAAAGGTTACCAGTTTAAAACACTGACAAGTAAGGTTAAACTCACCACTAATCAAACTGAAATTTCTCAGTTTAAAATTACCGATCCCGCAGTTTCTCTTCAAATCGACAAACTACTTATTACTAAAGAAGGCCTAGAATCCCATCTTCATATTCCTCAGCTGACAGTACAAAATCTAACGCCGAGTTTGCTTTTGGAAATAGGTAAGCCTTTGGGTCCTAAAAAGCCATTAATCGTCACTGAATTGATCGTTAATGATCTTAAAGGTACCCTTGGTGATGAAACAAGCTTTGTAGGAAAAGGACTTTTAAATTTTAGCAACCCTGTAAAAAAGCATCTGCAAAACACCATCTTTGCTTTTCCAGCAGAAATCCTTACTCGGATCGGACTAGACCTTTCGATTTTGACACCCGTCGTTGGTACCATTTATTATGATATCCATGACGGCAAGGTTTATTTAACAAAGTTTAAAGATATTTATAGCCATAGCCGGCTATCAAGATTCTATCTTCCGAATTCTAGAACTCCTTCTTATATGGACTTTGAAGGTAACCTTAATATTCAGGTTAAAATGAAGCAGCACACTTTGCTATTCAAATTGGCAGAGCTATTTACTGTTACGATTCAAGGAAACCTACAAAAACCAACTTACACTCTCTTAAGGCAAAAACCCTTACAAAGATCTGAAGTGATTGCTTCGAGCAATTCTGAAAATTAATGCTTCTCCCTTGACGTTGAATGCTTAAAATTTTATGCTTGGAGCTTCTTTTCTAAGGAGTTGGTTTGAAAACTAAGAAATTAATTTACGCTGCCATAGGGTTGCTCGTCTGTTTCTCACTTGTGCGTTTATACTATACTTTAACAGATGACTTTAGACTGAGTAATATTAATCATGAGATCCAATACCATTCTGAATGGGATTTTGCTCATCTTAGTCCCTTGGAAAAGGAGCAATTAAAAGAAATCCTCAGCCAAGAATTTAAATACCTCGGCAAGGGAGCTCAAGTTTATGCCTTTGCTAGTGCAGATGATCGCTGGGTAATTAAGTTTTTTAAATTTAAACATTTAAAACCTTCTTTGTTTATTAGTCTTCTCCCCCCGATTCCTCCTTTTAAAGCTTTTAAAGAAGCCAATATTCAAAGAAAAAAAAGGAAGCTCGAAGGTGTATTCGAGGGATATCGGATTGCCTATCTCTTTGACAAGGAAAATGCGGGTCTTTTTTATATCCATTTTAATAAAACAAATCATCTTAATCTTGCTGCTCATTTAATCGATAAAATTGGCTTTCACCATACTGTAGATCTAGATCAAACTGTGTTTGTTATTCAGCGAAAAGGCCAGACTTTACGCCAGACTTTAGATGACTATCTACAAAAAGGCGATTTAAATACTGCGCAGGCACGAGTAAGCCAAATTTTAGATATGTACCTCTCTGAATATGAAAAAGGGGTCTGGGACCGTGACCATGGCATTTCTCATAATACAGGATTTATTGCTGATAAACCTCTTCATTTGGACGTGGGCAAATTTTCTAAAGATGACAAGATGAAAAATAAAGAGGTCTATAAGTCAGATCTTCTACACGTGGGTTATAAAATTAGCTCCTGGGTTCATGACAACCATCCCGCCTACCATGCTCAAATTTTAGATGGCCTTGAAAAGCACTTAAGTATGATCTTGAATGAAGATGCAAAAGTGCGCCAACCTTTTTAAAGAACTTCAGCAGTGCTTTGCTCGTTCCATTTTTTCTCTCATTTATCCTCCAGTATGCCTTCATTGTGATAGCTCGCTAACGTCTGGTTATCTGCTATTTTGCCAGTCATGTTTTTTAGAGCTGGAACTGGTCCCACTTGAGGGAGACTGTTCAAGATGCTGTTCAATCAATGGCGCAATTTCGCACATAAATCAACATGATTGTCCTTGCGTTCTTTTTTCTAAGCTATACGCTGCTTTTTTCTTAGATGGCCCTATCCTTACCCTTTATAATAAGTTAAAAACCTTTCAAGGTAGCTATCTATGCCAAGTGGCAAGCAGCTTTATGGCGATTCAATATCTCAATGCCAAAATTCCTTTACCGCACGTCATTATCCCTGTCCCACAATCCATAAGTGATTTTTTTTCCACGTCCTATCACTTTAATTATTTATTGGCCGAGAATCTCGCAAAAATCTTTAATCGGCCTTTATTGAACGCTCTTGAATACTCTTATCTTAGCGGGCAACTCTCTCTAAAAAGGAAAGCAAGTATTCGCAACCAAACTGTTTTACTTGTGGGGGATCTCCTAAGTAGTGAGAGCAAGATTGGACAGTGCGGCTCAATTCTTGCTCAAGGATATCCAAGAGAAGTTTATGGACTCACTTTTGGCTTAGCTCTTTAATTCCATTCATCTTTAACTGGTAGCGTAATCGTAAAGGTTGTTCCCTTTCCTAGGATAGATGACACATCAATTTTTCCAAAATGCTTATGAATCACCGTCTCTACAATCGATAGTCCAAGGCCTGATCCACCCACTTTTTGACCATTTCGAGCTTTGTTGACACGATAGAAGCGCTCAAAAATTTTTTCTAAATCTTCAGCTGCAATCCCTATACCTTCATCCATCACTTGCAATGTTACGAAGCCATCGCTTTTTGCAATGGAAATTTTCACATGAGCAGGAGATTGGGAGTATTTGACTGCATTTTGAATAAGGTTCATAATAGCCATTTCTAAAAGATCGGGATCACAAATTAAATTCACCTCTAAAGAAGAACATTTAATCTCAATTTCAGCATCAGGGTACACGGATAAAATGATTCCTCGGCATTTTTCTACTAGCGCAATCAAATTGCATTCTTGAAGCCTTGAAGAAGGAATATTTTCAATATCCGAAAGAGTAAGTAGATCTTTAATCAAATTCTCCATGCGATCACAATTACGAACAATTTTTTCAGTTATCTCCTTCGTCATTTCACGTGACAGGATCTCTGCATTGTCATGTAAGGTTTCAGCAAACCCTTTAATAATCGTAATAGGCGTTTTTAGTTCATGAGAAGCATTGGCAACAAAGTCTTTCCTCATTTCAAGAATTTTATAATGAGCTGACTTATCCTGAAGAACTAAAATAGCCCCCTTATTGTTATTTTTAGGAGCAGCAACAATATCTAAATAGAAGTACTGCCCGTCCATCTCTTTAAATAGGGTGCTGGTTAAAGGTTGACCTTCTTTTTGACAGGCTTCAAGTAATGCTTCGCATTCAGACTCTCCGCTGATATTAAAACCTTTTCCAATTATCTCATCCCTTTTCAAACCTAAAAAGCGTGAGGCCGCTAAATTAACAAATGTGACTAAATTGTTTTCATCAACAGCAACCACACCTTCGACCATTGATTCTAAAAGAATGGCTTTTTCATTACGCTCTTGCCTAAGGCTATCAATTTGGCGTTTAACCTTGGAAGAAAGTGAGTTTAAAGTTGCAGCTAATTTAGCAATATCATCACTAGTCGTTATTGAGCCCGGCTTAATCTCAGGAAGATTGTCAATGCCATTTTCTTCATAAGAAGAAACGGCAGAGATAATTTTTTGAATAGGCTTGGTAAGATGGTTAATGATAAACCAAGTCATTAGGCTAAATAAGACAAGAACAGCCGTCGCTAAAATAAGAAAACTAACCTCGATATCGTTAATGATTTCTTTAATATATCGAAATGGGAAAGCTGTTCTAATGACATAAGTTTTATCATGGAATTCAAAAGACACGGCCACATACGCAAACTTTTGTCTTAACACATCGGAGTAGCTCTCGCTGTAACCTTTTCCTTTTTCAAAAGCATCTACAACCTCGGGATGGTCAATAAAATGTTCTTGGCTAAAGCGAGGCCCTAGAAGCCGTTTGGTGTGTGAGTCGTAAAGAATTTTGCGATCGTTTGTAATGACACTCACTCTAAAAAAAATGGAGGATTTTTGCTCTTTTAAACGTCTAATCAAAGCTTCGTTATTGGGAGCGCTCTGAACCTGAGCAATGAGTTCATAAGCACGATTTTCCATCGCATTCTTGACTATATGCTTAACAATCGATGATGCCATAGGGGACATCATTGTTAAAAAGACTAGAAAGACAATTACGTAGCTTAAAAAAATTTTTTGCCGAAAACTAAACATATTTCCTGTGTAAATAGCTGCATGGTGTGAGACTCTCACAACCTGTTTCTGTGATAAGAAAGGTATCTTCTAATCGCACCCCTCCAATTGTAGATAAATAAACACCAGGTTCAATGGTAATCACCATTCCTGCTTTGAGGGGCAGCTCACTGTATTTCATCTTTTGCTTTATAATGGGGTACTCGTGGACTTCCAGGCCAATCCCATGACCTAGACTATGATTAAAACAATCACCATAGCCAGCTTCTCTAATGACTGCTCTTGCTATTTCATCAAGTTCGCCGATTAATATCCCTGGGCGGCAGAATGAAGCAGCTTTTTGGAAAGCTTGATAAACAATATCGTAAATTTTTTTTAGCTCAATATTTACGTCGCCAAAAAAGACCACCCTTGTCATATCGGAATGGTAGCTATTGAGTTCCACTCCAATATCAATGAGAACGATGTCGCCCTTTTTTAAGGCCTTTTTTCCAGCTCGATAATGTGGCATAGAAGAGTTGGCACCAAAAGCAATAATGGGATCAAAACTTAAACTTGTTCGTCCCTGTCTTTTCCAAAATAGCTCTAATTCCTGCGCTACAGTTTCTTCAGAAATGCCTTCTGACAAAAGACTGCAGGCATAATCAAACCCTTGTACACAAAGTCGCGCAGACTCTTGCAACAAGTGAATTTCCTCCCTATCTTTGATGGCTCTTAAATCTGTAAAAAGCCCTTTAACGGGAAGCAAGTGGATCGCTCTTTCATTAGCTTCTATCTGTAAATCAATAAAGGATTGATAGGAAATTCCATCACTGTCAATAGCAAGAGTCGATTGATTGATCAAACACTCCCAAAGAGCATTTTTTTCTGATAGAAGAACGGGTATGGGGCTATCAGCTTGGCATTTTTCAATATATCGTCCATCAACGATTAAGGTTGCATTTTTTGAAGTAACAACCATTTTGCCGGCTGATAGCTGCAAACCCGTTAAATAAAAAATATCCGTCAAATTAGTCACTAAGGCTGATGGAAGAGATTGATGAATTAATTTATGCTGCAATCGCTGGATACGTCCTTTATAATCCATCTCACTATCCTTTAAATAAATTTTCTAAAAACTCTTCTTCAAGAAAGGCAAAAATTGGTTTCCCTGATGGAGAAAAAAAGGGTTGTTGGCATTCAAAAAGTTGGTTGATGAGAAATTGTGCCTCCGCCATAGTCATAGGCCCTTTCCTTAAGAAAAGGCTTTTAGAAGCGGCTAAGGCAAGTTTCTGCTTTTCCCCTTTTTGCCAGGCTACGTCTCCTCCCTTTTGCAAGGAATTGATCAGCTCTTTTACTGCACGATCAACATGATCAAATGACATCTGTTCTGGGATTGACTCAACAAAAAAGCTTCTTTCTCCAAACTCTCTAATTTCAAAACCCAGTTGGCATATCAGGTTGAGATGGTAACGTAATACTTCTGCTTCTTCTGTTAGAAGCTCGACTGTAATGGGAACAAGGAGAGTCTGAGAACCAAAAGATTGCTGACCTTCTAAAGATCGTAATGCCTTTTCATAAACAATTCTTGCGTTCGCATGATTTTTATGCATCAAGCAAATCCCTTCTTTATCTTTAAAATAATCAGGCGCTTTGTCTAGAACTAGGTATTCACTAAAACATGCCACACATTGAGGTTTAATCAACATTTTTGGCAGTTGGATGGCAACCTCTTCTTTGACTTGCTTAAAGGGTATTGCCATACTCCTTTCTCGATCAGGCATCGCAAAGGAAACATACTGTTGGATGGAAGAAGGCGGAACCATCGGGCTACTGCTATCTTCTACCGGAAGGCTAGAAAAAACAAACTCCTCTTTAGAAACCATATCCTTGTGCAAGGCGCTCTCTAATGCGCGTATAAGAAATCCCCTCAGCCTTTCTTCTCTTCTAAATCGCACCTCTTTTTTTTGAGGGTGTACATTAATATCAAATTCTTCACTGGGCAAGCTAAGGTGAAGAACAAAGGAGGGGTAGCGATTAGTTGGCAAAGCAGGGCCATATCCATCTCTGATGGCATATGAAATTAAGGAAGATTGCACATATCGCTCATTAACAAAAAGGAATTGAGCTTGCCTATTGGGGCGATGATGAAAAGGCAGGCTAACAAAACCTTCCAACTTATAACCCAGCTCCATCGCCTGTATAGCCACTAGATCGTCAGCGAATTCGGCCCCTAGGGCATCCTTAATGCGTATTTTTAAGGCTTCTAAAAAATTTTCATGTTGATTTTCCGGTACGTTGAGTAAATTTGTTGAATCGGAAACCAGTTTGAACCGAATACGAGGATGAGCAAGCGAGAGTGCTGTTACGTTTTTTAAAATTTCATTGGCATCATATGCAGGTGACTTTTGAAACTTCCTTCTAACAGGTACGTTAAAAAAAAGGTTTTTTACTTCAATGGCCGTCCCTGGTGAATGGGCACATGAAGAACAACTTAAGATTTTTCCTCCCTCAACAATTAAAACAGTGCCTGCCACTTCTTGGTGTGGACGAGTGAATAACTGAAAATGAGAAATTGAAGCGATAGACGGTAAGGCTTCTCCCCTAAACCCCATTGTTAAAAGGGTGTCTAAATCATTGAAACGCTTTAACTTTGATGTGGCATGCCGTTCGATGCAAAGTAAGGCATCATCACGCTCCATCCCACAACCATTATCAGTAACCCGGATAAGCTGGCGTCCGCCCCCCTTTATCTCGATTGTAATTTCACTGCTACCAGCGTCCAAAGCATTTTCAACAAGCTCTTTTACAACAGAAGAAGGGTTCTCTATGACCTCCCCAGCGGCAATCTGGTTAATTGTAAGTTCATCCAAAACTCTAATTTTAGTCGCCATAAAAAAGTAACAAAAGATGTTAATAATAAAACGATTATACTATTTATAAGTGATTAAGACTATACAGAATCTTTCAGCAAAAATGAAATTAATTATCCTAATCCCTGAAACAAATTTTATGATTTTCAGGAAGTCTTGTTCCTAACTAACCTAGTTTAAGGTAGAATCCTCAGCCATGGAACCAAAAGATTTAGCCACTACTATTGTTAATAAATTAGTAAGACATGGTTATATTGCTTACTTCGCGGGTGGATGGGTTAGAGACCTCATCTTAGCACATCCCTCCGATGACATCGATATCGCCACAGATGCACCCACAGAGGTTATTTTAGATCTTTTTCCGCGAACGATTTTGGTCGGGTTAAATTTTGGCGTCGTGATTGTTGTTCTTGAAGGCCATCAATTTGAAGTTTCTACCTTTAGAAAGGATATCGACTACCGCAATGGGCGCAAACCTGAAAGAATTGAAAAAGCTACCCCCCAAGAAGATGCCCTGAGAAGGGATTTTACTATCAATGGCATGTTCTACGATCCAATAGAAAATCTGGTCCATGATTATGTGCATGGCATGGAAGATCTTAAATTAAAAGTTATTCGAACCATTGGTGACCCGCAAGAACGTTTTATTGAAGATCGTTTGCGTATGATTCGTGCATTTAGATTCGCTGCACGTTTTGACTTTGTGATTGACCTTGATACCCAAACAGCTATCCAAGAAAATGCAAATACCCTCTTCCCTTCGGTAGCAATTGAAAGGGTCTGGCAAGAATTTTGTAAAATGAGTGCTTACAAGAATTTTGAAAAAGCTTTAATTGAGATGCACCGTCTTGGCCTCTTGCCAATCATCTTTCCAGCATTAGAAAACACGCATTTAAACGATTTAAAAAAAAGCGTCCACCCTTTAAGTCTTTACCCAAAAAACTATCCTACGATTTTATTTCTTCTAGAACTATTTCCAGGTGTAACTTGGGAAGATTTAGCTGATCTTTGTCGTTTTCTGAAGGTGTCTATGAAAGAACAAGCTCTCTTAGAGTTTTTCTTCAGGAGCCAAAAAAAATTCTTGGAGGAAGACCAGCGAGCTTCTCTGGCTGATTGGGCACGTTTTTATGCGCATCCAGAATCTCGGCTCTTCCTACAAATAGCAGAAGCTCATCTTGAAAAGGAAGAAATAGATGCCTTTAGACTTGAGCATCTGGAGAGACAAAAGGAACTTTCTTTTTTTATCGATCGCTTCAAAAACAACCAACCAATCGTTACGTCCATGCAGTTAAAAAAGGAAGGGATTGTACCTGGTAAACTCATGGGAACATTATTAAAAGAAGCTGAGGAATTGGCGATCAATAAAAATATTCAAGATCCTTCGTTGATTCTCACTCACCTTAAACAATCTCCTCTTTGGCCCGGACATGCGCCCCATTAGTAGTCTTAATCATCCTTACATCAAGCATCTCGTAAAATTACGTCAAAATGCCTCCTATAGGCGCGAACAAGGCAAGATCCTGCTTGAAGGTAAGCATATCATTGCTGAACATGCTTCTCTTCTATCCATTTTGGTTCAAGACTCTCAATTGATCACTCCGACCATGAAAGCGCAAGAAATTTTTCTGGTTGACTCAGCGATTATGAAAAAAATCAGTAGCACAGGGAATCCAGAAGGAATTGTTGCTGAAGCCCAAATGCCAGAAAAAAAACCGATTGTTCATTGCCAAAACCTTCTTGCTTTAGACGGGGTTAGCGATCCAGGGAACCTGGGAACTTTATTTAGGACCGCTTGTGCTTTTGGGTGGACAGCTATTTTTCTTCTACCAACTTGCTGTGATCCTTTTAATGACAAAGCCCTTCGAGCAGCAAAAGGAGCGACCTTTAAGATTCCGTTTCAACAAGGCACCCTTAACGACCTAAAAAAAATTGTCGATGCCAATCAATTAAAACCTCTTTGTGCAGATCTTTCAGGTGTCACACCGGAAGAAATTTCAACAAAAAAAGTCCTCCTCATCGTAGGTAATGAATCAAAGGGACTATCTAAAGAAGTAAGAAATTATTGCCAGGCTATCACGCTTCCGATGAAACAGATGGAGTCATTAAACGCCTCTATTGCTGGAGGCATTCTTCTTTACCTTTTCAGAAGCTAAAGCGCATCTATCAGAAAACATTTTGTTTTCTTAGATCAGCCCTTAGACTTCGATAAAATTTAAGACGGGCAATACGGCTGGTAGGATCCGTCCAAACCTTTGGATCAGGCGCTTCAGAATGTAACGCCCATACAGCACCAATGATTGGAATTAAGCATTTAGACCAGGCTCTCATTTGTTTAAGTTGGTTAAACAACTGTTTTTCCTGTGTTAAGCGCTTAATTTCATATTCAATTTGAGGCAAATCCTCAACATTAAACCGATGATGATCTAACCCATGACGGGCAATTGGAATCCCCTCTGCATCCCTTGTTTTATTTTTAAAATAAAGCATAGCAACTGCATGAACTGCTGCTCTGCTTGCGAATACCGGTAACAAAGCTACGCCCATTATAGGGCTAACTAAAAAAAAGCCTCCAATCGCACTTTTTATAGCTGCCTCTTTTAAAGAGTACAGGGGTTTTTGATATATTTTCATAATAAAAATTATAAATTAGTTAAATTAATTTCTCTTAAAGAAATATAAAAAGCATGTAATACTGGTAAGATTTTAATTTATTTTTTCCTTAATTAGAGATTACAATGAAGGGAAAGAGAGAAGCAAGGATACTAAAACAATGAGTAAATGGATAGCATGCGATGTAGAGGAAGCTTTTTTTGGTGATAATCGCAAACTAAATAAGCAGGAAAGGAAGAAATTAAAAGCGAAAGACCGCTCTAAATTTAAAAAGACAGACCAAGATAAAATGCTTCAAAAACCTGTAAAACCCGTTGAGCAACATCTCTTAAAAGGAAGGGTTCTTTCTGTCACACCTCAGGGTTTTCAAGTCCAGTACGAAAACAGTCTCATTACATGCACTCTTCGAGGTATCCTAAAAAAAGAAAAATCCCTACAAAAGAATCTCGTTACCGTCGGAGACCTTGTTTATTTTGAACTTCTTGATGACAATGAAGGCGCAATTTCTCACATTGAGCCAAGGAAAAGTGTTCTATCACGTGCCGATAATCTTTCTAGAAAAAAAGAACAATTAATCGCAGCCAATGTGGATACCGTATTTATCGTTTCATCGGTTGTTTTCCCTCCTCTAAAACCTTCTTTGCTAGACCGTTATATTATTGCTGCAAAAAAAGGCGGTATGCAACCAGTAATTGTTATCAATAAAATCGATCTTCTAAAAGAGGACACGCCAGCTGCCGAAGAAGAGCGTTCGTTGGTCGAAATGATTAAAGCAAGTTATTCCCACGCAAACATTCCCGTTCTATTTATTAGCATTATCTCAGGAGAGGGAATCTCAGAACTAGAGAGGGCAATGGAAAATAAAACCTCTGTTTTTTCAGGTCAATCGGGGGTAGGTAAGACATCGTTAATTAATCACTTGATCGGCTCAGATTTTAAAACGGCAAGCCCTGTAGAAAAAACAAAAAAAGGGGCCCATACCACTACTACAACACAACTTATTCCTCTTCAACATGGTGGGTTTTGCATTGATACTCCGGGGATTAAAAGCTTTGGTGTTTGGAATTTAAAATTGGATGAAATAGAAAATTACTTCTCTGAAATCCATGCTCTTGGTTTGCATTGCAAATACCAAGATTGTAGCCATTCTCATGAGGATCAATGTGCTGTGATACAGGCTGTAGAACAAGGAGAAATTTTGCCTTTACGCTACCATTCCTATTTAGCTTTAAGAGAAAGTGTCGGTGAAGATTACCTACGTCGTTAAAGTTGTTTTTAAAACTTCTTAGCTGTATTTTCTAAACAAGATCTTTATATCTACCAACTTCAGGAGCACTATGGCTTATATTCGTCTTGTCAAAGCGATCGAAATTCTTGATTCCAGAGGAAATCCAACGATAGAAGTGACTATTACAACCGATCGAGATATCATGGCTCGGGCATCTGTACCTTCTGGAGCCTCGACCGGAGAACATGAAGCTTTAGAATTAAGAGATCAAGATCCTGCACGTTATTTTGGCAAAGGTGTTCAGCAAGCAGTTGCTCATGTCAATGGCCCTATTGCTCAAATCTTAGTTGGCGAGCATGTCTTTGACCAAGCTCGTTTAGATCGATTGTTAAAAGAGAGTGACGGCACCTCCAACAAAGCTCGTTTTGGTGCTAATGCCATTTTAGGCGCTTCTTTAGCTTTAGCTCGTGTGGGTGCTCTTTCTGCGAGCCTTCCCCTCTATCGCTATCTGGGAGGCTGCTATACGAATCTGTTACCCTGCCCTATGATGAATATCATTAATGGGGGTGCACATGCGGATAATTCTCTAGACTTTCAAGAATTCATGATTCGACCGATAGGAGCTTCAAGCTTCCGTGAAGCTGTTCGCTGGGGGGCCGAAATTTTCCATACCCTAAAAAAGCTTCTTCAGGCCAAAGGATATCCGACAAGCGTCGGTGATGAAGGCGGTTTTGCGCCAAACCTTTCATCTAATGAAGAAGCTATTGAATTGATTTTACATGCGATCGAGAAAGCAGGCTATAAGCCTGAAAGTCAAGTTACCCTTGCCTTAGATTGCGCAGCCTCTGAATTCTATGACAAAATGACTAAACGTTATGTAGAGAAAAAGAAAAAAATGGCCAATGGCTCTTACAAAGAAAGAACTGCCGAAGAGCAAGTAGCCTATCTCACTGAACTTGTTAATCGTTATCCGATTGATTCGATCGAAGATGGACTTGCCGAGAATGATTGGGAGGGATGGAAACACCTCACTCAGGTCCTTGGCCATAAAATTCAAATTGTTGGCGATGATCTTTTCGTTACAAATCCTAAATTTGTAGAGAAAGGGATCCAAGAGAAAGCGGCTAACGCTGTTTTAGTGAAGCTTAACCAAATCGGCACATTGAGTGAAACGTTAGAGACCATCCATCTTGCACAAAGCAATGGCTTTAATACCATTATTTCTCATCGATCTGGTGAAACGGAGGATAGCTTTATTGCCGATCTTGCTGTAGGTACAAATGCAGGACAAATTAAAACGGGCTCGTTATCTCGTACCGATCGAGTGGCTAAATATAACCGCTTATTAAGTATTGAAGCAGGTCTTGGGCAAGACGCCTTTTATTGTGATAGTAACAAGGCACCAAAAAGAGGATGTTAAAATGGAAACGATCTTGCAGTCCCCCCTCGATTTAGCTAAACGTCCGCGAAGAAATCGTCGTACAGAAAGCATCCGCCAGCTAGCTAAGGAAACGTATTTGCTGCCAGAGCATTTAGTTGCTCCTCTGTTTATTGTCGAAGGATCAAATGTTAAAGAACCTATCGCGAGCCTGCCTGATGTCTACCGTTTAAGTATTGATCTTCTTGTTAAAGAAGCAATCCAACTGTATCAACTAGGCATTAGGGCAATTGACTTGTTTCCTGTCATCAACCCTCAATCCAAATGTTCTCAAGGTTTAGAAGCCCTTAATGAAGATTCTCTTCTCTACCAATCGCTACGCACTCTAAAAAGAGAAATCCCTGAAATGTGTGTGATGGTTGATGTGGCTTTAGACCCTTATACAGACCATGGCCATGATGGCCTTATTAATGAGGAAGGCATTATCTTAAATGATGAAACCGTCCACATACTTGCCAAGATGTCTATCTTAGCAGCAGAAAATGGCGCAGACATTGTTGCTCCAAGTGACATGATGGACGGGCGAGTCTCCTTCATTCGCCAGGCCTTAGATCGAAGAGGATTTCAAAAAGTGAGTATCCTTTCTTACGCCGCTAAGTATGCCTCCGCGCTTTATGGTCCTTTTCGAGATGCCCTGAACTCTTCTCCTAAGTTTGGAGATAAGAAAAGCTATCAAATGGATCCAGCGAATGTACGTGAGGCCCTTCGAGAATGTGCATTAGATGAAGAAGAAGGCGCCGATATGCTACTTATTAAACCCGCTCTTTCGTACTTGGATGTCATCACGAAAGTTAGAGCACAAAGCCAGCTCCCCTTAGCAGCTTATCATGTGAGTGGCGAATATGCGATGGTTAAGGCTGCCGCGCTGCAAGGATGGATTGATGGTCAAAAAGTCATGCTCGAACACCTACTTTCTATCAAAAGAGCAGGTGCAGACTTTATCCTAACTTATGCTGCCGCTGAAGCTGCACGTTCATTGAAAAATCTTTAGAAAAAATGATTTTTTACATACACGATTTCTTCTCGAAGAATCGTGTGTGCCCTCCCTTTATAAACCTGTAGGGTGACCTTAGCTCCTTGATGGTCTAAAAGCTTTTTTGTTAATTGCGATCTTTGCAAAGGAATATGGAGATCAAGATCCCCATTGCTCATAAAAATAGGCGTCTCTTCAAAACTGCCTAGATATTTATTGGGATTAGGTTCACCGATAAGTGCTCCTGTGAAGGCAATCACTCCTCCATAACGGCAGGCGTTTCTAGCCGCCACTTCCAGTGCTAAGCAGGCTCCTTGAGAAAACCCCATCAAGTAAAGATGATGTTTTGGAATTGTGACTGCAATCCGTTCGATCAGATTTTGAACAGCCCTTAAAGATGATGATAAGTAGGGTTCATTTGAGCTTTCTTCAGCCATAAAGCTATGAGGATACCAACTACCATATCTAGCTTGTGGGGCTACTATATAGGTTTTGTCTGTACCGAAAAAAGGAGCAAGATCAAGAATCGCTCGAGCGCTTCCTCCCCTTCCATGAAGCAGGATGATCGCTTGTGAGGCTTTGTCTATCCTAGCTCCTTGATGAACAACCTCTTCAAACGCCATTATCTGAGTACCTTCTGAGATCAAGATATAGGGGTCTAAGGCTTTTTTCAATTGTCGGTCGATGCTTTTCTTCCCAGGGAGGAAGTTTAAGCATTCCTCCTAAGTGCTCCAAGGGTTCATCAACGGTAAAACCGGGAGGGATCGTAGCAATTTCAAATAAGACTCCTCCAGGTTCTCTAAAATAGATCGAATGGAAGTACTCTCGATTTAAAACAGGGGTCACATTTAAGCCAAATTTTAATAGCTTTTCTCTTGCTTCTAGTTGCGTCTTTTCAGAATCCGTTGCAAAAGCAACGTGATGGATGGTTCCGTAACCGGCTAATCCCTTAAGAGTATCAGGACAACATAAAACATCTACAAAATCACCAGGCTGCCCACTTGTGGAATAGCGAAAGCGATTACCCTTTTCAGCTATTAATTGATGATCCATTTGCCCAACTAGCAATCCGGCTGTTTTTTCATAACATTCTTCTGAGAGCGTCATGCCATAAAAACCTTTGATCGCAAACTCTTTCGGCACGTTTCCATAGGAAAAACCCTCTCTCGAATCATGTTTATTGGCCACGAGCTCTAAACCTAACCCATCATGATCTTCCAAATAAAGAACGAGTTCATCAAAGCGCTCCTCAGGTCCCTGATAGGGAATGTGAAATTTCGCTAGCCGTTTCATCCAGTAGGGCATGGCATTTTCGGCAATTGAAAAAGAGGTCACCGTTAATTGACCTTTTCCTTGTCTTCCTTGAGGGATATCAGGATAAGGGAAAAACGTCATGATCGTTCCTGGGGATCCTTGCTCATTGCCGTAATAAAGGTGATACACCTCGGGCGCATCAAAGTTAACTGTCTTTTTTACAAGGCGTAAACCTAGGACTCCGGCGTAGAAGTTCACATTCTTCTGCGGATCAGAGGCTAGAGCCGTGATATGATGCAAACCTTTGATCAACTTACTCATCGTTTGCCTATAGGGTTTAGACGTTTATCTATGATTTGTTTATGAGCTTTTCATCAAAAGTCTTCAATCTCTTTTCAGGGGGGATCACTCTCATGCCGATAAAAAATTCAATGCTTACGGGTTATTTCTTGGGATCTCTCTTTGAAATAAATCAAAACAAATAGAGATTCAAGTCATTAATTTCTTATTGTTTTTCACTTTTTACATTTCTCGCAAATTGTTCTGGCTTAGTCCTTTTAGACTTGTATGGGGACTATAACCATCGTAATCTTTCTCCATCTTTCAACAATGTTACGAGCATCACTCACATTTATAAACCAGTCATTCAAGCATGCATCTCAAAGCTTCCCATTGAAGCTTTCGATGTAGCCATTTTGCATCGGCTTACCTGGCCTCGCTCCCAAAAGTGCTCTAGCGCCTTCTGTGCCAATGCAAGTTTTGGGTTGATGGTCAGATAGCCTTGAATACGTAGAATCTCAGATCAGTAATAGTCCACCAGCTTAATGCCTCTTTCGATATGCTGCTCCTCAACCTGGGTGGTATTAGGTTGATCGATCAGCGCCAGAATCCATGCCAAGCGAAGAACGTGCTCTACGGCCTTACTTGCGATCTCTTCACAAACTCTAGTCTTTGCTTTGGCGCCAGTTGCCGATCGGTTTCATCATGAAAGTTGATCCGCCTTTTCTTTGCTCCTGACGTAAGATGCAATATCTTTGGATGGAGTTCATTCTGAGGAGCTGACAATGGCTCTACAGATAGCTTCTGGTCCAGCAAGGCATTGAGCTAGTTGATAAAGGATTTAAGAGGGAAAATGCTGGAGTTTAATGGGTTGCGCTGGTAAGATAAGTTTTTCATTGCGCCCCAGTGCGCCGTAAAATTGAAGTTTAGAAGAAAGTAAATTAATAATTTACTTATTGGAAATAATTCTTTAATATTAAAAAACCCTATTAACTATAGATTTAAAATGTCAAGTGCTAGTGTAACTAAGGGCTCTAATTGTATACATTCCAGTCATTTGTTTTCTTATCCTCTTTGCGAAGATCAATCGCTTTTAAAAAGAATTGCAAATGTGGCATTTCATGCCCTCACCTTAGGCATTCCTTTGGCAATCTACCATATTGTTTCTTGTTGCTATTCTAAAACCAGTTCTAAACAAGAAAATGGAAATCTTCAAACAGTAGGAATTAGCTCCGTTCAGCAGAACAAGAGTGTTAAGCCTTATTCTGTTTTAGGCCAAGCGGCCCTTGATTTTGCAAGGAAAAAACTGGAAGAACATCCTGAGATTGCTCCTCGGAAGTTTTCTGCAGGTTGGTATGGTTCAGACAACACCAATCAGCCCATAAATCCAGAAATAGCACTTTTAACAACTTTATATTGGGATATTGTCTTTAAGAATTTTAAAGAATTGATGAAACAAAATAAAGTGAATCCTTGGAGCAATCAGGAAGTAGTAAAGGCTGCTGATGAATGTATGAAAATCGCATACGCTATTAGCAATCTTACTTTAGATGATCTTAAATCGTTTACTGAAGCACTATCTTCCAAAGGTGATAATAGAACCTACGCAATAGCATTAACTCAACAAGATTCTTATCAGTACCGCACTTTTTATTATTGTACAAATGCTTATCATTGGCTTCGGGGAGAAATTGCATGGAGCAAAAATCCTTGGAATAAAGATGAAGAAGGGCTCTTTCAACCTCAATCCATTTCGATAGCTCACGCTAGTGCTTTTTACCAAAAAGGAACTATTCAAAATTCATGGAATGAATTGTACAACAATTATTGTGATCGCGTAAGGTTGTATGTCAACGAAAAAGCATTACAGTCCGCAGATAATCGGCATTTTTCTTGGATTAAAAAAGACACAGAAATGAAATCGTTTAGATCTACCCCAGATACTCAACCAACTTAAGCTAACAAAACCAACTCAGAGAAAAAGATTTGGTTTGCGATTCAACCTTATCGCAGGAATCCATTATTTAGAGTTAAATAAGGAGTTTTGAAAGAGGTTCAATCTCGATCGCTCCGCCTATTATTTCTCTAAGTTCTTCTAAGCATTTCCGTAAATCTCTCGGCAAGGTAATTATTCTAAAAGAGCCATCCACTGGCTGTGTTGAATAATTCCCAGTAAAAAACTTAGAGAATGCGACAAAATGTCAGTAAGGAAGTTGCTAGCTAAAAAATGTTTGATGAAAATAGGTAGAAATAAAGAAACTCCTTGTTTCTCCACCAAGAGAAAACAAAGGAGTTTCGATGCGCGAACGCAACTGATCAGAGTATAACAAACAATTAGTTCAAAGAGGAAGCTTAACCTTTCTTATCAATCGCATGTATAATGTTTAATTTCTGAATGTTGTGGATTACTGTTACTGACATTCAATAAATTAATTATTCAACACAGCCGCAAAGAGGACAAATTGCATGCGCTATATCAATCTTGTTAAGTGCTTCCATTTTGTTGGTATATTTCTATCAGTGCATTATGTCGCTTTAATTCCTGCTTGCGTATCAGACTATTCTTTCTCTTCAGTTTTTGAGGATTATGATGACGCCTTTTTGACAAGAATGGCAAATTCGTCAGGAACAATAATGGCTCTTTATGAAGCAGGGAAAAAACGAGCTCCAGGAGAAATTATTCAGAATGAGGGTTATTCGGTTACGGTTATTCTATTAAGAAGTACAAAATAACGCCACCGCCAGTGGCACAAACTGATGAAATAAAACACCTGGACATTTTAGCAAATATTCCTTGAAGCCATCAGATTATCCTAATTGAAAAGCTCAAAAACTTAGAGGGGAGTATTTGGCGTCTTGCACTCTAAAACGCCGAAATATTTACTACTGTCTTTGATCGTTAATCAATTCGTAAAGGCTTTGGCCATTGTCAGCAATGACACCAACATCTCTTAACCAAGCCGACATCGCATATCCCCAACGCTTTCGGCTACTATGAGTAAAGAAAATATCTAGCGGCATCGAAAAGGCGATCCCCTTGTCATGGTAGCGTGAGCCATTGATGTAATCTTTTGCAGTGGTATGGGTGTACCAGACAGTCACTCTTAGCCCACTTGGGAAGTAACGAGAGACCTCATAGCGAGCACCATAATCACGAGCTAAAAACCGACCGATCTTAATTCTAAAATCCAATTCCAAATATTTAGAATCGTAATATAGGTTGAGAAAATACTGTGAAGCATAAGAAAAGGTCTTCCAGGTCGGATGAAAACCGTGCAGTTTGCGAACTTTATCTGTAAATCCAATACGAGAGCGGTATGAACGTTTTTTGAAGACAGCGCCTTCTAATCCAATCGCAAAGCAGCTATCCACAGGGTAGTATAAAACCTCAGAGGCAAGACCAGCATAGGCCACTTCAAAATAACCTAATGCAAACCGAGAATAAAAGCCATTGCCAACGTTCCAACACTTTTGAATATAGGCCTCATCGAGTGTTAAGCCTTCTTGTTGATAATAGCGAACAATATCCGTACGAACGTTGATCAGTTGGGAAGGGTTTAAACGATCTGTCGAACTTATATGATAAAGATCAGAAAAAAAGTTATAACCTAAAAGGAAAGAATAATAAACTCCCGAGGGAAAATAACCATCAAACCCGGCATTAACTCCTAAAGAATACTTAAACTTACCCTTTGAGCTACCAAAGAAGGTATGGAATTTAGGTAAGAGCATAAATTCCCATAAATCTCTTCTTCTGTGAAATAAACGCTTATAGTTACAAGGATCAGGATAGGTCACCTCACGTAGAGGAGAGAGGATATTAAGCTCATATTGACAGATCTCTTTATTGCCATATTGGCGAACATGAATCATCCCAAAACGATACTCTTGAATAGGGAAACCCTCAGCATCCATGGTAATAATCACCTGATCAATATCTGCAGGAATTAAACTTGCTAAGAGATGATTCAATCGATTTCTGACCTCGCTCTCAAGGCGATAAGTTTCGTTATAAGCTTTTAGACGTAGGGTCTTTAAGCCACACTCATATCCAATCCAACAATCGAGCAACTCAAGCTTTTGTCCTTTAAATGCATAAGCTAGCTCCTCGACGAAGGCTGTTTCCGGTCTCCCCCCGCAAAGAGGTTCTGTATTCATAGGTGCCCGATAAGGGAGAGGATCATGGATTTTAGGCAGGAAACCCTTTGTATAGCCTAAATTATAATACGTAGAGACTGAAGCCGCTAACTTACATCCTCTAACATAGCTTAAGGAAAAATCGAACATATTAGATAAACGATACTTCAAGCCGAAGTTAATGTGTGTTTTGCGTTTTCTTCCCTTAGGATGTTTTTCAAAATGAGAGCTTTCATACCTTGTGGCATCGTACTCGGCAGCAACACTTAATCCTTCTAACCAACAATTGCCTGAACGTCTAAAAGGCATCCAAGAAATACCTCCAAACCATTTATGCAAGCGATCGCCCCCATAACCTAAGCTTAATTCAGTATCTTCCTTTAAAAAAACTTGCGTTGCCACGATGTAATGTGATTTGAAGTTTCTAGTGCCCATAAAGTCTTCTAAGCCAATGGCTAAGCCAGGTAGCTTATACTCGCTAGCCTCAGGAGTAAAAAGCGATAGCTTTAGATTAGCTCCTTTGTCAGACATATCTCCAAAGCCCATCGGAGTTAGTATAGGATCGTCAATACCCATAAAAATCCGATAATTACCAGAAACTTCTAAAAAGCTCGTAAGTTGACATCTTAAATTGTAGTTGCGATAAGGCGGTACATAAGAAAAGCCGAAGCCAAGCTCTCCTTCATTACTCATTCTTGCTGAGGGCATATTGAAATACCCGCCCTGTAATAAGTGATTAAAAGTCACTGGAAGGCGATCACTGACCTCTTTATCCCAATAGCTGACGATGGCTAGATCGCGAAATAAGTCCCCTTTAGGGCCACCATCAAACGCAACGATTGGTGTACTTACAAGAAGCCATAAAATAATCAAAAGACGCATCATCATATGAAAAAATGAGTTTGAAGTAAGGAAGCATCATAGCGTCTATGTTGAAAAATCTAAAGCTTTAAAAGCTGAAATTCTCACTAAAATCAATCAGAGAAAAAAGAACCTGTTAGTAAAACAGTCTTAAAATAATTAAGAAATTAAATTATTAATATTAATAGCATTAATTTTTTGCTATTCTTACATCCTATTTTTTAATTTTTTTTAAACTTATAATCAACACACAAGAAGCTGAATATACGTAACTTAAAAAAGTTAAATAGCTTTTTAATAATAAAATGTTCGTTTATTTAATAAAAATAACTTGACATGCCATAAAGCCTATTTTATGGTGAAATTAAATATAACTACATATGCCATAGATTTAATTAGCAATTCCTAACACTTCTTTTTCTTTTTTTTTAAATAGGTCCTAAAGGTTTGTTAAAAAAAGCGTTTTAAGAGGAGGTCCAAATGGCTACAAGATCAACTTCAAGAAGATCTACAACAACAAGAAGAGCTTCATCAACATCAAGAAGCAGCACAGGTCGCCGTCAAGGAATGTCACGTTCTGAAGCAGGTCGTCTTGGCGCACTTGCTCGTTGGGGAAAACCAGGTTCAAGAACTAGCGCATCATCAAGCCGATCAGGCACAGCTAGCAAAAGCCGTTCAACAGGACGTAGAACAACAAGCCGCGTAGCATCAAGCCGTATCGGTGGTTTATCTCAGTCTAGAGCATCAGCTTCAAAAGCAAGAAGCTCATCTTCTAGAGCAAAAGCTCATACTTCAAGCAGAAGTGCAGCTAGAAGAAGCTCAAGCTCACGTTCCTCTGGGAGGTAAGCCTAAAGGCTCGAAAAGTCGTCACCTAAATAAAAAAAGGGAAACCCAGAAGAGGCGATCTTCTAGTGATTCTCCTATTTGGGAAAGCGAAACTCCAGGAAAGGGTCGTACGAGCCGGATGGCGAGTAGAAGGCAAGCAAACCAAGAACGTCCTTACGACGATCGGTTTGCATTAGGTTATAGCGAAGAAGAAAGCCAAGGTTTAAGCCGCGGAAGAAAGGAGCCATATTCTTCTAATCCCCGGGGCTACCAAGGATATTTATTTTATGAGGAAGAAGGGGAGAATTTTTCAGAACACCCTCGGATCATACGTCGCAATAACCTAGCTTGGATCCATGACGAGGATGAAGAGTTTGAAGAGATTGAAGATGACGAGGATGAGGAAGATTTAGATCGTCCAAGCAATCGCAATCGCTTTCATGATTACGAGTAGTGGCTTTGTGAGGTAGCCCTTGGGCTGCCTCTTTTTCTATGATAGGAGAACAAACTGTTCTCCTCTCATAAAGCACACAACAAAAATTATCCATTACGATGGCCGGGAATGACACGACAAGATAGTGCATTCGATGGATAGATTACTCTTCCTCGCAAAGAACTATGTAGAGGGTTTCCAGGAGTGGCAACCGCTACTGGTCGAATGTCCATAGGAGGAGTGACAGTCCGAAAAGATGACCTCTCCTTTTTTCTTTGCCACTCACAATCGCAAACCATCGGGGGGCTACTAGGGGTTTTTACTGGCGCTGCCATTCTTACCTCCATTCTTTTACAATTCTTATGATGCAAATTCATTAAGTTCTTTTAAAGATACCATCAAGAAAAAATGAATTTCTTTTAGTTGTCAGAAAACAGGCAATGGCCTACTTTGAGGCACATGAAAAGGACACCATTTTTACTCTTATTTCTCACCTTATTTTTTACAGCCTGCCGCATCGGACCTAACTATGAGCCCCCCTGCCCCCCTGTACCTGAGGATTGGAAAAATGTAGCACAAGAAAATACAACAGCACCTTGTGTTGATTTGTGGTGGGAGGTCTTTGAAGATGAGCGATTAAATGAACTTGCGGGCCTTGCTGTTTTAAATAACTATAATCTTTACCAAGCTCTTGAACGTATGGCAGAAGCACGAGCAACTGCAGGAATTACACGCTCTGCTTTATTTCCTCAATTTACCCTGTTACCCCAATACAGCAATACAGGAACCCTAACCAAGCTAGCAGGTATCAATCAAATCCCCCTTCAACCAGGAACCACTATCCCTCCTGTCACTAGAGTGCATCAAATGCAATATACTTTTCCCATCAATATGATTTATGAAGTTGATCTTTGGGGGCAGATCAGAAGCATTTGGGATTCAGCTCTTTACACAGCTCAAGCTCGCGAAGAAGCAGCAAGAAGCTTGCTCTTATCCCTAACTGCTGATTTAGCCAGTTACTACTTTAACCTACGCGCAATGGACTCAGATATTTTAATGCTTCTTGACATGATTGAATCGCGAAAAACATCCCTACGCTTAGTAGAAAAACGCAATCGTTCAGGTCTAGTCAACGAATTAGATGTAGCAAGGGCTCAATTACAACTCACCAACGTTGAAGCCGAATACCATGATGCGGTAAGGCAAAGAATGCTTTTGGAAAATAGTATCGCGACTCTAATCGGTATCCCTGCTTCAGATTTCACCCTTCCACAGCTTCCTTTAGATGTTGATCCTCCTATCATTCCTGCAGGTATCCCCTCTGCTGTCCTTTTAAGAAGACCAGATATCGCTGAAGCAGAAAGATCGATGGCTTCCGCACATGCCCTCATTGGAGCGTCCTATGCTTCCTACTTTCCGTTTCTTAACTTAACAGGGGCCTTAGGTTTTGCTAGCCCTGATTTAAAACATTTCTTCTCATGGTCAAGTCGTTTTTGGTCATTAGGTGCTACAGCAGCTCAAATTCTTTTTGATGCAGGCCGTACTGGATGTGTGGTTGAAGCGACATGGGCCCGTTTTCATCAAGCAAAGGGAAATTACCAACAAACAGTTTTGCAAGCCTTCCAAGACGTCGAAGATTCTCTAAATAATATTGAGCAGCAAGCAAAACAAGCACAAAGCCTTTATTCTTCTGTCCAAGCGGCAACAAAAACTTTCCAACTGTCCAATAGGCGTTATTTAAATGGTTTAGGTAATTATCTTGACTTGATGGATAGTCAAAGAGAAGAATTATCTGCCAAACGGTCTTGGATTAACGTTCAAGGTGCGCGTTACATCTCTACGATTAACTTAATTAAAGCGCTCGGGGGCGGCTGGGGACCCGTGAAAATACCAGATTGCCAAGAACAAAATGATGAAATCGTTCTAGGTATTCCAAGTGAATGTGAAGTAATCAATAGCGAAGAGGCTAAGGAAGCAGCATAGAGTTTCTTTCTTCTTCACAGCCATTATTCCAGGCGTTTCCTAAAAAACCACCCTGCTCCTGTTAGTGTAAAGCAGGCAATCACTGCCATTGGCCATGTATTTTCGAAGACAATGTGAAAGGGCATTGCTTTTAAAAAAGATCCCTTTGCTACAATTAAAAAGTACCTTAATGGATTGATGTAAGTGATATATTGAAGCCATTCAGGCATATTTTCAATGGGTGTTGCAAAGCCTGATAAAAGCACGGCAGGGGTCATAAATACAAACGCTCCTAGGATCGCTTGCTGTTGAGTAGCCGATAAAGAAGAGATAAATAGTCCAACCCCTACAATTGCTAAAATAAAGAAAAATAAGCTGAAATAAAGAGCAACAAGAAATCCCGTAAAGGGAATTTGGAAAACCTGGGTGGCAACCACAATGATAACAGTTCCTTCAATCATCCCAATAATAATGGCAGGCACAGCCTTTCCAACAACGATTTCTCTCGGCATCAATGGTGAAACTAAAAGCTGATCAAAAGTCCCCAGCTCTCGTTCTCTTGCTACCGTTAAAGCTGTTACAAGCAAGCCTACTAGCATAGGCAATATCCCACAAAGGCTTGGGACATTGTACCAATAGTATAAAAGATTAGGGTTAAACCAATTTCTTGGAATTAATTCTGTATTTTGAAGTGCAAACTTCTTTTCTTTAGCAAAATCACGATTATATTGATCAATGATCACATTCGTATAACCAGCAATGATCTGGGCCGTATTTGTCTTTCGCCCATCAAGGATGAGCTGTACGTTCGCCTGTTTATTAGCATTGAGGTTTCTTGAGTATTGCTCATCAATCGAAAGGACCATCGCCCCTCTTTGATTATCAATAAAAGGAGCGACTTCATCAACAGACTTAAGATAAGCAATCTTACTAAAAGTAGGAGAACCATTAAATCTTTGTGTGAGTTCGATCGATGCTTTGCCATTGTCACGATTTAAAATCCCAATGGGAACATCCTTGACGTCAAGAGTAGCAGCAAAAGCAAAAATCAATAATTGTGTGATGGGGGGAACGACAAGTACCATACGACTTTTTTTATCAGACCAGACAGCTAAGAGTTCCTTCTTAATCAATGCCAATATTCGTCTAAACATAGCTAGTCTAGCCTTTTTACAGTAATTTTTGTGGTAATGAAATATAAAATTAATCCGACTAAAAACATAGGGACTAGATTATAAAAAATTAAACTCCAAACATTGCCGACTAAAAAGATGGTTTGCAAAGAAGAGACAAAATAGCGTGCCGGAATGATATAAGTAACTAACTGAATGGGTAAGGGCATACTTCTTATCTCAAAGATAAACCCTGATAAAATAAAGCCTGGAAGAAACGCAGCAACACCAGCTACCTGCGAGGCCACAAATTGGTTGCGCGTTACCGTTGAGATAAGCAAACCGAGGCCTAAGGCTGAATACAAAAAAACAGTCGACACAAAAGCAAGAACTAATAAGGATCCGCGAAAAGGAACGTTATAGAAAAGCACAGCAATAAATACGCAAACGGACATCGAAATCATGCCTAAGATATAATAAGGGATTAGCTTTCCGAGAAGTAGATCTTCAATACTAACTGGCGTGGACATTAATGCTTCCATCGTTCCTCGTTCCCACTCTCTTGCCACCACTAATGCTGTGAGCAAAGTACCAATCAATGTCATAATAATGGCCAAAGAACCAGGAATAAGAAAGTTTCGGCTTTCTAACTGCTCATTATACCAAAAGCGTGGCTGAACAGTCGTAAGGGGTAAGCCTTTTAAATTGCTGCTAATGCGTTCTTGTTGAAGCCACCCAGCCCAAACACCTTGAACATAGTTTTGAACGAAATTAGCCGTGTTCGGTTCGCTTCCATCGGCAATGACCTGGATAGGAGCAATCGTTGAAGGACGATTTCTGAATTCAGAAAAATAGGAGGGAATCACCACAAAACCCCGCAGATTCCCCCGAATGATATCTTCTTCTAATTCTTCACGATCGCGCGTAATTTTAATGTCAAAAAACCTTGAATCTGTAAAGGCTCTTACGAGGCTCATCGCATCAGGCGAAGTATCCTCTACTACAAGGCCTAATCTTAAGTGATCAAGATCTAAAGAGACTCCATACCCATACAAAAACATGAGAATGATGGGAAGAATGGCGGAAATTAATATACTGCTAGGATCGCGAATGATTTGATAAAACTCTTTTACAATCAGAGCTTTTAAGCGCTTCAAACGATATTTACTCTTGGGAATAGCTTTCTCGGCCATACTGCTCTATTAGATTGATGAATGCCTCTTCTAGCGAAGGAAAGGGATTGGCTTCCGTACGCGCTTCCCTTTTTAACTCTTCTGGCGTGCCCAATTTGATTAGTTTACTTTGATACACAAGGGCGATGCGATCACAGTACTCAGCTTCGTCCATAAAGTGGGTGGTTACCATTACCGTAACACCTTTTTTGACTAAGCCATTGATATGATTCCAAAACTCTCGCCGTGTAATGGGATCTACACCTGATGTCGGTTCATCTAAAAATAATACTTCAGGATTATGCATAACGGAGCACGCAAGAGCTAATCGTTGTTTAAAACCTAAAGGGAGCGCACCGGCGGGTGCTTGCAAAAAGGGCTTTAAGTCAAATATGTCGATCATTTCTCGAATCATTTTTCTTTTATGATCGCCAACTAAATTGTAAATTCCAGAGAAAAAGTCTAAATTTTGAATGACCGATAAATCACCATAAAGAGAAAACTTTTGAGCCATATAGCCAATTTGGGAACGTGCTTTACTAGGTGCCACCTGCAAATCTAACTGGTTGACAAGAGCTTGTCCTGAGGTCGGCTTAAGCAAGCCGCATAACATTTTAAATGTTGTAGACTTACCGGCACCATTAGGACCTAATAGGCCAAAGATCTCACCACTATTTACCGAAAACGAGATCCTATCTGCAGCGATAAAATCGCCAAATTTTCTCGTTAGGTTTTGTGCTTTGATGACATCCTTTCGCTGCCCTTCAATCTGAGGAAATCTTTCCGCTAATGCTGATTCTCCACCGGGACCACCACCTAAGATGTCAATAAAAGCATCCTCAAAGCGTGCAGGAGTTGGTTCAATTTGTGCTGCAGCACCTGCATGAACTGCTTTAATATCCAGTTGCTCTTTTTTCTCTTTTGTAACAAACCGAACATCTTCCCCCTGGATAACCCCATCGATAATATTTGGCTGTTTTAAAGTTAGCATCAAAACATCGCGGCGATTGTTCTCTAAATGGGTAAGAAGGAAGGTACGCCCATCCACTCGTTTGGTTACTTCCTGAGGACTGCCTTCGTATAACAGTTTACCATTATTAAGTAAGAGCACACGATGGCTTTTTTGAGCCTCATCAAGATATGCGGTGCTCCAAATGACAGAGATACCTTCCTGAAGAAGATTTTGTACCATCTCCCATAGCTCTCTTCTAGAAAGTGGGTCCACACCGACACTGGGCTCATCCAGCAATAAAAGTCGGGGCTTTCGCACAAGAGCACAGGCTAAGCCAAGCTTCTGCTTCATTCCTCCCGATAGGGCTCCAGCTAGTCTCTCTTTGAAAGGCCCTAAGTTTGTAAAGGCAAACAGACTTTGAAATGTTTCTGCTTTTTCATTCTCAGGAACACCTCTTAAGTCGGCATAGAGATTTAAATTTTGATATACAGTTAAATCCTCATATAAGCCAAATCGTTGCGGCATGTAGCCGATGATTTGATGTAACCTATCGGTATCCTTAATGGTATCAAGCCCATCAATTGTAATGGAACCTGTGCTTGGCATCAATAAACCGGCCATTAGCCTTATTAAGGTCGTTTTTCCCGCTCCATCCGGGCCGGCTAAAGCCACCATTTGTCCCTTAGGGATAACAGCTTCGATATTCTCTAAAGAGGGGGTGTGATTGAAATTTTTTGAAAGGTTTTTAATGGAGATAAGAGAGTCACTCAATGCGTTTAACCTCTTTTTCAAGAGGCAATTTAACAGTGACAGGCATCCCTTGTCTCAAACCCCAATCGGGATTATTGGCAATAATACGCAAGCGATAGACAAGATCAGTCCTAAGCTGTGTTGTCTCCACTGTTTTTGGTGTGAATTCAGCAACAGGAGAAATAAAGCCAATATGACCCTCGTAAACCCTTCTTCCAGAATCGGTATAAATTTGAGCTTTCATACCAGGATGAATTTTGCCAAGATCACGTTCAGATACAAAAGCTCTTATCCAAACAGGAGAGAGCAAAGACAGTGTATAGATAGGATCCGATTCTCTCACAACGGTACCTGGCTCTCGTATCCTGGTAAGAATCACACCATCATTCGGAGCATACATCTCTGTATCCCGTAAATTGGTGAGAGCAACGCCAAGAGAGGCTTCCGATTGCTTTAAATTGGCTCTCAAAATATCACGATTGGATTGCGCATTTTCAAAATCTTCTTGGGAGATGCTTCCATCATTAATGAGCTCTTCTCTCCTCTTATACACCCTCTCAGCATTTTCTAAATTAGTTTGTATAGAAATCATGTTCGCTTTAGCTTCTCTCACGCGATCTAAGTAGGGCTGTTTATCGATGGCACCCATTAACGCACCTGTCTTTACCATGTCACCTTCTTGAAAGGGCATGTCATCAACGCGTCCGCTGACACGAAAGCCTAAATCTACTTGCCGAACATCTACATTACCGAAAAGAGTTAAGACATTTTCATCTCTTTTATTTTCGAGGTAAACAAAACAGGTATACCCTCCTGCTATGAGGGCAATCAGAAAAAGAATAATGAAAAGTCGCTTCATAGTAATTTGCTAGTAGGAAAAAATTTTTTTATAAAAGATCTGTCTTTTAAAAGGAAGAAAAGTTTTTGCTAAACTAGAAAGCTATTGTGGCTTATTGCAAAAGATTAGGAGGAGCTCAGCTTAAGAATCGCAGCTCGCTCCATCAATTCGGCTTGAAAGCAGAGTGCCTAAGCACTCTATCGCTTAAACAACACCGGGAAAATTTAATTTTTCTTTATTTGCTAACCATAGCTTAACTGTCGTTATGGATAGGATGATTTTAATCAAATCACCAATAATAAATGGAAACAATCCTAACTGAAGGGTTTGATCAATTCCGGTCCATAGGCTAAGCAAAGGAAGACCGCAAAGATGAATAGCAATGTTACATAAACCAAAACCTAAAGCAAGTCGTCCAACATTGGAAAATTTGTGTGTAATTGCTCCTGATAGCATGGCTCCTATGATAAATCCTAAAAGGTAGCCTCCTGTAGGGCCAACTAACATGACAACACCAGAGCTTAATCCTGGAAAAACAGGTAAGCCCATCACCCCTTCCAATAAGTAAGAAAGAACCGCATAAGCTCCTCTTTTAGCTCCGAGCATCCAACCTGTCATGGCGATAGCAAAAGTTTGAAGAGTCATAGGGACAGGCGTAAAAAATAAGGGAACTGCTATTTGCGAACAAATAGCAATGAACAAAGAAGCTGCAAGTACGATTGCAATTTCTCTGACCATCTTCTCCGCATGAGCGTTCAGTACAATTTCTTGATTAAAGGACATAGAAATCTCCGCACTAAATCCTAAAGTTGACCTAGATTAACAAAAGATTATTTTTCTTGCGAGATCGTCTGGTAAATTTTTTTACTTAGTGCATCGAAAGGGTCTTGATCGCAGAAGGTATAACGATAGATTTCATTGCGAATGGCAGAAAATTTCTCTTCATCAGACGAAAGTTCTCGATCCATGATTTGATAAAGATCAGAGTAATTCTCTGGTAAAATCGAAATCCCACAACGAAATAAAAATAGGCCTCGATCCCACCCCGGATCTCGTTTTTGTTGATTGAGTAAAAAAAGTGGGCGGTTGAAGGCTAGAAAGTCATAGCCGATTGAGGACATATCTCCAATGTAAATATTAATTCGATTCAAAAGGGGATAAATTAAGGGCATATCCGTTAAAAATAGGATATTTTCTTGCCCTTCGAAACGACTCAAGATCTGGTAGTAAGCGGCTGGATCATCCTGTTCTAATCTTGGATGGGGCTTAACAATCATATTGTAATCGTCAGGTAAGTTTTTGAGAAGATTGGGTGCTGCTTCAAAAAATGAAGTTGATTCCTCTAAATCTAGGCAAGTAGGGGCGTATAAAATGGTTGGCCTATTTTTAGGTAACTGACTGAATATCGCGTCATCGATATATGAATCATAAAAATTTTTATGCTTCCTATAAAAAGCATAGCGAAAGTTTCCACATAGAACAAAGTTCTCAAGTTCATTTCTTACACCCCACTCACCTAACAAATCAAGCATATTTTGCCCATAGACAAGACAAATATCTTCAAAAGCGCAACCTCTTAAATAAAACCCCTTATCAGAAAAACCGTGAGGGCAATGTACATTGCGCATGGTCTTTTGATATTTTTTTTCTAAAGGCAGAAATTTTTCGCGAAAGATCTGGCGATTCCATTGATCTGACATGAACAGGCAATCAAAATGGGCAATAAGAAATTCAGGATTAAATTCTTCATGGGGCAAGTAGATCGTTTTTAAATCAGGGTAAAGATGCTCGGTTTGCCGGGCTTCCGGCTCGTCATGAAAAAGATAGGGGATACCTAGGATTGAAGCGAGTGGGGCTAGATGGTCAGTAAACTGCTTTTGTCCAAGGGGATTAACAGCAACCCCTTTAATAGAAATCATTAAATCGTTAAAACAGCATTTTTTAAAAAACTATGAATGAATTCTGCTCGTTTATGTGGAATTTCTTCTTGAGAGATCTTATCAGGAAAATAATTAAGGAGGTGAGCACGTCTGCAAATAAAAAATAATTTGTTGAGCTCCGTCATTGCAATGCCTTTTAACCAACCAAGTTCTAATCCCAGCTTAAGAAGGGCAATTTCATTCAATGCCTCGGCAGCCTCCAGCTGATAAGAGTGGATTAAAAGACCAAAAGATCGTGCAACTTTATCTTTAATTTCTGCGCTCTCTTGCTGCCTAATGTTATTTCTAGCACTATTTTCCTCAACGATGATTTTAGTTATAAAATTTCTCAAACCAGCGATGATAGCTTCTTCATTAATCCCCAATGTGTAATTATTACTGATTTTGACGATATCACCGATAAGTCCGGAAGAGTCTCCCTGTAAATCACTAATATGGATACCCTCTTCTTTCATATTTTCTAAGGTACTATCTAACTTACCTGAGTGAATCAGGCCAGATAATTGTAGGTAACAGGAGACAGAAAGCCCTGTTCCGCATAAAAAGGGATCGGCCGTCAAAAATCCGAATTTTGAAGAGTAGGCATAAGAAAAAGATTTACTTAGTTGAGTCTCAAGTTTAACTAGCCGATTCCATGCACCTTCTAGTTCCCCTTTTGTATCTATCGTTCTTAAGTGTAGGTGATCTCTAATATTGACTGTTAGGATAAAGGTACCGCTTTCATCAACAATAAAAGCTTCTCCCTGATGCGCTTGTTGGAAGCTTTCTGTTGTTAAGCAGTGCTCCATTAAGAATTCTTTTTCATGCGGTGTGCTTTCTTCAGCTTTAACTAAGAGGGGCTTCTCAATCCCTTCTAATTTCCCCACTTCACTTCCGATCACTGAGACAATTTGCTTGCGCCGGTCAACATCTAGCTTACCTGGGAAGTTATATTTTTCAATATTCCGCTGCATCATTAATGCAGAAGCTAACCAAATGGTATTACTGTTATCATTCCAGGGAATGGTATACTGAGCCAAGATCTCTTTAAAGCTTGTATTTTTCACAATTATTTCTCTTTTTTGAGTTCTTCGCTCTGGGTTTCATCCGTGAGAGCTTTAATTTGATCGCGTAGCCAGGCTGCCTGCTCATAGTCTTCTCTTTGAAGAGTCTCATTCAGAGCTTCATTGAGCGCTAAAAGGCGCATCGCTGGATTCATTTCTTTAATTTGTCCAGGTGCCCTCCCAATATGCACGGGAGTTGACTTTTTCGCATTTGTCAGTCTGATTCCTAATCTGCCAGCAATTTGCATTTCAGACAGAATGACTTCGTCAAAAACCTCATAGCAAATGGGGCAGCCAAGCAAATGCCCAGCCTTAACCGCGTCTAAAGTGGTCCCACAATTCCCGCAAGCAAGCCCTGTCTGGGCTTCTGCTAAGCGAGCACCCTCATATTGGCTGCCATAAAGGCGCCTTCTCAATTCAGGGCAATCAGCGCACATGCTCGTGCGCGTTATGTGTTCTCCAACTATCTCCGTATAGATCACGGCAATAGATTTACGGCAGTCACCGCATTCAAGCGGTCTTTCAGGAAGTTTGGGGGGTATTTTCTCTGTCATAGTAAACGCTGTTATAGAAAAAAGACAGAAAAGAGAAAAGAGTATTTTTTGTAAAAAGGTGCTTTTTTTAGTGAAATAATTTGTAATGAAAGGGTTGCAAAAGATAGAGTGTAATTGAAAAGCTTAGGTTGCAATAGCCAAGAAAGGCTATTAGACTAAAACAATTGTGAGTCTTGATGGACTCGAACCATCGACCCTCTCATTAAAAGTGAGATGCTCTACCGACTGAGCTAAAGACTCAATTGACCCCAAGGGGATTCGAACCCCTGTTATCGGAATGAAAATCCGGTGTCCTAGGCCGGGCTAGACGATGGGGCCTTAATAATCAAACCACTGTTTTTAGTTTGATTATTACTTTCATTAACTTGAAAGTGGCTTAATCTTACAGTTTTTCCCTATTCTTATGCAACGATAAAAAATTACTTTACGCTTAAAAATAAGGAAAAAGCCTTCATAAGCAAACCTGAAGGCAAAGATAAAAATTAAACATGCATCACTTCTTTCTCTTTCTGCTCGGTGATATCATCCGCTTCTTTGCAAAATTTGTCTGTAAAATCTTGGATTTGCTTTTCAAATTTTTTCATTTGATCTTCGGGGATTTCGCCATTCTTTTTCTGCTCTTTGATCTCTTCATTTGCATCACGTCGAACGTTACGAATGCTGACTTTCGCTTCCTCTCCCTTTTTACGGCAAATTTTGACCATATCTTTGCGAACAGACTCATCCATTTGGGGAATCCTGAGGCGAACCGAATTTCCATCAACGATTGGCTGTAACCCTAGGTTAGCCTTCTCGATCCCCTTCGCAATAGCATGGGTATTTTGGGGGTCAAAAGGTGTAACAAGAAGTTGCCTTGTCTCAGGGGACGTAACGGAAGCAAGATCTTTGATTCTCATCATTGTCCCATAAACTTCTACATGAACCGTGTCCAGCATTGCGGGATTTGCCTTACCCGTTCTGATTCCTTTTAACTCGACTTTTAAGTGCTCAATAGCTGCGGCCATTTTTGCTTTGGTGTCGTCTAAAACGCCCATGTTATTACCTCATTAATCTTTAATAATCGTTGCTAAATTTTTATTGTCTATCAATTGTTCGATAGAAAGTTGTCCAAGATGAGCCATATTGAAAACTAAAATAGGGATCCTACTGTTTTTACATAATGAGACTGCAGTGGCGTCCATTACTTGGAGATTGTTTGCCAAAAATTGATCATAGCTGAGTTGAGAAAAGCGTGTAGCCTGGGGAAACTTCAATGGATCCTTATCATAGATGCCATCTACCTTGGTCGCCTTAAGAAGGAAATCAGCATTGATCTCGCTGGCTCTTAATGCGGCAGCCGTATCCGTTGTAAAATAGGGGTTACCCGTCCCGCCTGAAAAGAGGACGATTTGATCGTTTTCTAGGTATTCCGTCGCTTTCCTCCAGCTATAGCTCTCAACCACTCTTGGGCAATCTAGGGCGCTAAGAACTTTTGCTTGGCAACCTATCCCGTCAAGAGCTTGTTGTAAGGCAATTCCATTCATCATTGTCGCCAGCATACCAATGTGATCGGCAGAAGTACGAGCCATCCCTAATTGATTCAAAGAAAGCCCACGGAAAAGATTGCCAGACCCTAACACGATAGCTAACTTGTATTGGGTTTGAATCTCCTTTAGAACGCAAGCCAATCGTTTACAAGCGTCAGCATCAATTCCGAACGGTTGGGAACCTAAAAGAACTTCACCGGATAGCTTTAATAATAGCTTTTTACGCTTATCTTTGGACATCTTTTCACCTTTAGTAAGCCAAGATTTATGTTTTTAACATAAAAAAACATAAAAAACCATGTTCTTCTAAGGTTTGCAAATGAAGAGAATAAAAAAAAAGGGAACCCTAAAGGTTCCCTTTACCAGAGAGGAGGAAAGAAGGAATTAACCGCCAACATTCCAACGAATAAAATTGACAAGTTTAAGAGGCTTACCTGATGCCTTAGCAAACTGTTCGACTAGCTCAGTAATTGAAACAGCGTCATCTTTAATGAACTTTTGACGGCTTAAGCAAACTGTATCAAAAAAGGCATTAACCTTCCCTTCAACAATCTTATCCACGATATTAGCAGGTTTACCTTGAACTTGGCTCTTAGCGATCTCTTTTTCGTGATCAATGACGTTTGATGGCACGCTTTCAGGATTCAAATACTCTGGGCTTGCTGCTGCAACATGCATTGCAATATCTTTAGCTAAGCCTTCTGCATCATTGCTTCCTTCCAGCTCAACAGCAGTCACAATTTTGCCGCCTAAGTGAGAATAAACTCCGATCGATTTAGTTGGTGTTTTCTCGAGGAGAACTAAACGTCGAATTTGAATGTTTTCACCGATCGCTTGTACTTGTGTAGCACGATGCTCATCGATCGTTAAAGAAGGATCTTTAGAGTAAGGTTGCTTTAAGAAAGCTTCTAGAGAAGCCGGCTTTGTCCTTGCAACTTCTTGTGCAATCTCGTCTAGAAACTGTTTAAAACGATCATTGCGCACGACAAAGTCTGTCTCGGCATTGACTTCAACAATCGCGATGGTATTGCCATCTTCGGCAAAAGCAATCATGCCTTCATTTGCAGCACGACCTTCTTTTTTAACCGCAGAAGCCATTCCTTTTTTTCTCAAATTGGAAATTGCAAGCTCCATGTCGCCATTAGCCTCTTCGAGAGCGGACTTACAAACGCTCATGCTAATGCCAGTGCGATCTCTCAGCTCCTTAATCATTGCAGCAGTAACAGCTGTCATTAGTTACCTCCTGCTGGTGTAGCTTCGCTTTCATCATACTTGGCAGCTAACATATCGTCTTCAGCAGCTTCAATCTCCTCTTCGCCTTCGACATCACCCTTAGAAGATGCCACTTTTAACTCATTCTTCTTATCAATGATTGTTTGAGCTAAAGAGCTTAGGATTAATTTGATGCTTTTTAGAGCGTCATCATTGCAAGCAATTACGTATTGGATAGGATCCGGATTGCAGTTTGTATCTACGAGACCCATTACAGGGATGCCAAGCTTATTAGCTTCAGCAACTGCAATATGCTCTTTGCTTGGATCAACAACAATAACCAATCCGGGAGGCTTCCGCATTGCTCTAACACCAGACAGGTTTTTCTCTAATTTAAGTTGGTCTTTCGTCAATAGAGAAAGCTCTTTTTTAGTAAGCCCCTCACCACCTGTAGAGATGCGTTTTTCAATGCGATCAAGTTTCTTGACGGATTGACGAATAGTTGTAAGATTTGTCAGCATCCCGCCCAACCATCTTTCACAAACGTAGTATTCGCCGCAAATTTCAGCTAGTTCTTTAACGACTGCTTTAGCTTGTTTTTTTGTACCAACAAACAGAACACTTTTGTGTTTTGCAATTGTTTGTTCCACAACATCAACAGCTAAACGAATTTGTTGAAGAGTTTTAGCTAGGTCGATAATGTAAAGTCCGTTGCGAGCTTCAAAAATGAAACGTTTCATTTTTGGATTCCAACGATGGGTCTGGTGCCCGAAATGTGCGCCAGCTTCTAATAATTCTTTAATAGTAGGTATGTGAGACTGTTTTTGAGCCAAGCCTTGTCCCTTTCTATGACGACGGCATTCTAACAAGGTTAGAATTTCGGTCTTGGTTAATAATTTGGTTTGTTTTTATTCTTTGAAGCTTATACAGTTTGCGTGCATAAAGTTCACGATCCAGTTGAAATGGATAGCGCCTGATCAGAATCGAACTGACACTCGTAGCTTGGAAGGCTACTGTTCTACCATTGAACTACAGGCGCAAACCTTTAGTGAGTTAAGTATGCTATTTAATGCTTTTTTTGGCAAGCCGAAATATTCAAATTCTTATCGAAGGCCCCCTGTACAGTCAGAAAGCTGCTCAATCACTCAAAAAACAAGTCTTATTTTAAATTTAATTTTAATTGCTCTTTTCATCATTACTTTGAGGATTTGGCATCTCACAACCTCAGAATATGATAAATTACTGGAAGAATCCCGTAAACCTCAAAGAAAATCCATTATTGAACCGGCTAAAAGAGGGACTATCCGAGATCGCTTTAATATTCCCTTAGCGATCAATAAAATCCGCTACCAAGCCGCTATCGTCTATGCCCCTATTAAATCAATTCCAGCTCAAAAAACCGAAATAGACGCAACTGGAAAAAAGGTGATTCGTTTTAAGCGACGCGAATATATCTCAAGCTTGGCACAACTTCTGCAGAAAGAACTTGGATTAGAGGCCGATCGTGTAGAGGACCTTATCCATTCTAAAGCCTCTCTCTTTCACAATATCCCTTATGTCGTCAAAGATGAAATCACTGAGCAGGAGTATTACCGACTTAAAATGATGGAAAAAGATTGGGTGGGTCTGCAGGTTCAACGTCTTGCCAAGCGTGAATATCCCAGAAAAAAGGTCGCCTCTGATGTACTAGGCTTTATGGGGGCGATTAGCAAAGAGGAATATGAGCAAACGATTAGGGAACTCAAGCAGCTGAAAGAATTTCTTAAGAATCTAGAAGAAACCAAAGACGTTGCTTTACCCAGTGGGTTTAACTCTCTTTTAGAAGTTGAAAATCGATATCGTGATCTTGAAGAGTTGGCCTATACGGTGCATGATTACGTAGGCAAAACAGGTGTAGAAAGTGTCTTTGAAGAGCAGCTGAGGGGCTTTAGAGGAAAAAAAAGCTATATGCTAGATTCTAAAGGCAACCAATTAAAGGAACTTCCTGGGTCCCGATCGCCTCTAGCAGGGAAGAGGCTATTACTAAGCATTTCTTCAGAACTGCAAGAATATTCTGAAGAGCTTCTAGCCCAGAATGAATCGATTCGCGTAGCTAAGGTCCAGGGACACGGCAGATCGACAAGTAATGAAAAGCAACCTTGGATTAAAGGTGGGGCGGTTGTCGCATTTGAGCCAAACACAGGCGAGGTCTTAGCGTTAGCCACATGGCCAAGATTTGATCCTAATGATTTTATTTTAACGGGCAACCCTTCCGCCATCAAAGAAAAAAAAGCGCGTATCAACGGATGGTTTGAAAATGAGGCTTATCTTGCAGACATGTGGAATATGGCACGGCCTCTTGAACGCGAGCTTTTTGAAAGTTCCTCTAAGCAATTTTATACAGAAAAGCGATGGTTGACGTGGGAGACGTATCTCGATTTTATTTTACCTGAAAAACATTCTATCATTCATTGGTTTGCACAAAATGGGACTATAAAAAATGCTTACCTTATCCAAAACCTTGTTGAAAGAATCGAAGATCTTAGTGAAGCAAAAATCACTGAAGTGTTAAAAAATAATGTTTCGTTTTCAGAAGAAGTCCAAAAAACTGTTTCAGCACTTCACAACTTTTTTCCAGAAATACGTTCAACTTATGACCAGCTTCTGACGATTGATCTTTGCCAACTTAGCCTTTGCCATAAAAGGTTTTCCCCAAGTTTGATTAGGAAGATAGGACATTATGATTTAAGCAGTTATCGTGAATGCTTTGCCACCTATTACGCTTTAAGAGAAAGCCTGAAGGAAGTGTGCAAGGTTAGTTTTCATAAAACTTGCTATGCATTCTGGAGAAAAAATCATGAGAAAGCATTCTTAAAAGAAAAACGGGATTGGGAAAAAAAGAATAAAATTTATCCTAAACCCTATATCGATTATCTGGATGAAAAAGAAAACGAACTTTTTAATCAATTTTGGCGCAAATACGCTCCATCGCTTTGTTTTTCAGCGCTAACAAGCACGCCACCTGCTGAAAGCATTCTTGAGCCTTTTTTTGAATTCTTAAAGCTCCCAGAAGAAAACCAAAGCCTAAAATTGCTGCAAGAGATTGTACAAAAGCTGACTAAAGAACAAGCTTTAGAATTTTTAAGCACTTTCCGATCTTATCAGGAACTAGATCGTCCACTTAAGGGGAAATATCGCCTGATTAGGAAAAATAAAGAGGGATCCCTTGAAAAGCACCTAGCAGCAGCCTTTTATCCAACTTATGGCTTCGGCTATAGCCGCTCTCAAGCCTTTCGGCAAGCGACCACGCAAGGTTCCTTATTTAAAATCATTACTGCGTTTGAAGCTTTATCTCAAAAATATCAAAAAACAAAAAGCGAAACTTATGAACAGCTGAATCCTTTAGAAATGGTTGACAAGGTGTATAAAGTAGGTAATAAAACTTTCGTAGGCCTTACCGCTGACGGTACGCCAATTCCCCAAATCTATAAAGGGGGGCGTATTCCAAGAAGCCATCTCTATAATCTTGGCCACATGGACTTGATGAAAGCTTTTGAAACGTCAAGTAACCCATACTTTTCTCTTCTGGCTTCAGATGTGTTAGAAAATCCTGAAGATCTAGCTAAAGCAGCTAGGCTTTTCTCCTTTGGATCAAAAACAGGAATCGATTTACCAGGTGAAATCCCTGGTAAAATCCCAAACGATTTAAGCCACAATCAAACAGGCCTTTATGCTACGGCGATTGGCCAACATAGCCTCGTCGTCACGCCTTTACAATCAGCTATCATGCTTGCTGCTCTTGCCAATGGGGGTAAAATTTTAAAGCCTCAAATCATCAGTATGATTGCAGGCCATACCCCTCAAAGAGATGAGATTCTTCTAAATCCACCTGCAAAATTTGCCAAACAAAAAGCCCTAGCCATGCTAGGCATTGATTTTCCTCTTTTTGGATCCAACTTTAAAGATACAAAGAAAAGCGCTGTTGAAAAAATTCAGCCAATGATCAAATCCGAAGTCCTCTTGCCCGATCCTATTAGGGCTATCCTTTTAAAGGGCATGCATAAAGTGGTATTACGAACACAAGCAGAAAACCTATGGTCCTTATCTCGACTATATGCGAACCAACCCGAAGCGATTAGTGACTACATCGATCTAAAAAATCAATTAATAGGAAAAACAAGTACAGCTGAATCGATGGAACGCATTGACTTAGATGAGAAGGAAGGTATTAACCTGTATACTCATGCCTGGTTTGGAGGTATTGCATTTGAAAATGATGTGAATTTCAGTTTTAGCCGCCCTGAACTTGTTATTGTTGTCTATTTGCGCTTTGGAACCTACGGAAAAGAAGCAGCGCCTATTGCCGCTCAGATCGTCAAAAAATGGCGTGATATTAAAAAGAAAAAGCGCCAACAGCTTCTATAAAAATTTGAGCTTTATTAATGCCTAACCAGCCTTTATTTTTAAACTATTCCTTGCCATAAATGAATGGCTTACGAGCATCCCTGTGAGCATTGAACTAACCCTTGGATGCCAGAAAACCGAGGTGCATGATTTTGCAATGTTTTCTTAAATATCTCCTCAGATCCATAAATAGTCATTTTTTTTCTAGCACGTGTAATAGCTGTATAAATGACCTTTCGACCAAAATGTTCTGAACCTTCTGGCAGAACAAGCATTATTTCATCAAATTCACTGCCCTGGCTTTTATGGACTGAAAGACAATAGGCATATTCGAACCGAGGTAACATTAAAGCAAAAAAGCAACGATGATTAGAAAAAAATGCCTTGTCCTGAGCCGATAGCCCTTCTTGATGGGGATCTTGTTTTTCAAGCAGCCCCAGCTCTCCGTTGAACAAACCAAGCTTGGAATCATTGGCCGTAATGATAATAGGGGCTTTAAAAGTGCCTTTGGAACGCTTTTTTATAAAATCAGCAATAAATTGGTTGATCGCTTGATTCCCAAAAGGGCCTTGACGTAGCGGAGTAAGGAGGCAAAAACTTTTACCCTCTTTCTGATGGCAATATTGATCAGCAACGCCCTCTAGCAAAGTTTTAAAAGGAACTTGCAGGGGATCGATATGGTGTAGAGGTGGGCTTTTAAGAAGGCTAAGAGCTTCATTACACTTTCCTAGGTTGACATATTTTCCAAAATCGACAAGCTCTTTTAGTTCCGCTCGTAAGCACTGTTTAAGGGTAACCGTAAAGGGGTGCAGTGCTTTTAAATCCGCAAAAATGCAACCAGCTTCTACCGGAGGAAGCTGGTTTTCATCCCCTATTAGGATTAAACGAGCACCTGTTTTGACGGATGTGAGCAATTTAGCCATTAATTCAACGTCAATCATGGAGCTCTCATCTACAATGATCAAGTCAAAAGGAAGAGGAGCCTCTAACTGCTCTTGTTTGCCAACTCCTAATAAACTATGTAAGGTTTGACCGGTGATATTAAGCTGCTGAAAATCAACAAAAGACTTATTCAAACTCCCCTCCAGCTGAGCCGCGGCTTTCCCTGTTGGTGCAGCTAAAGCAATTTTAAAATTCTTTCTTGTTTCGAGAGGTAGCCTTTGTAAAAGGGCCTTGACCATTCGACCAGCTGTAAATGTTTTGCCCGTTCCAGGTCCCCCAGAAAGGATAACAAAGCTTTTTTGACAAGCAAGCTCGATAGCTGCTTTTTGTTCTTCTAGCAACTGCTCTCCTAGATCAAAAGCTAGCTGTGAGGCAATTTTAGGTAATGTTTTTAATAGTCTTTGCCATTCTCGATAAACCGCGCTTTCAGCACGGAAATAACGTTGAAAGTAGTAATAATTGCCTCTTTTGCAGATTGGCTTTAATGCGCTAGGCTCTAGATCAACATCCTGAATTAAAGAGGGGGGTAAATACTTTAAGCTTTCTTTGATTACAGAATCTCCCTGATCGAGATTCAAGAGTTCGTGAATACTCGGTTCAATTTTGTCATCACCAATATGAAGGCAAAGATGTCCTTTTTTAGCCGCGAACAAGAGTACTTTGATAAAAAAAGCTGCTTTAGCATGCTCTGGATACGGGGCAAGCAGCCTTTCTGCTAAAGCCTCTTCAACAGAAGAAAATAGGGTTTCATTCATAGCCGTTTTCTGGGGAAAAATGATAAATACCACGTTGCGAGTTAGGTTCGACTCCTCTTAAAAAGATATAAATAACACCTCCGAATACTTCGGCAAATGGTCGCATGTCAAACTGCTTTACATATTGCTTAAACGCCTGAGTATAAAGGCTTGCCTGTAAAAAATAGCGATTAATTTCCATGGCTCTTTTCATTCCCTCTTGATCATAAAAAGAAGCATCTTCTCCAAGCCAATTGGTCTTCCAATCTAGCAAATAATATTTTCCTTTAGCATGGAAAACAAGGTCGACAACGCCATTCATAAAACCGGGCGGAGCATCGATAGGATAAGCTAGCTCTTTGGGAAATAAAAATTCCATTTCTTTAAAACAAGCATCACAAGCGATGTCTTTTAACAAAATTTGATCCGGCCCCAATGGGACTTGCATTACGTTTGCAATGATTTCCATAAATACATCTGCCCATTCATGAAGTGAATGGCTTTTTAAATAATGGTGAACCACTTGTCGCCATTCATGTTCGGTTTGATGGAAAGCAATTTTTTGTAGCACTTCATGAAAAAGCAAACCTGTTTCTCTTCCGGCAGGAAGAGTATGGGGGGTTTTTACCCCGTATTCTGCATCTTTGGGGGCATTAAGTACTGGGGAAGGAGAATGTCTAACTAGGGAGCTAAAAGATGAACAAAAAAGAGCTTCTCCAGGTATTTTAGGGATAGAGGGCTTAGCTAATGTTGGATTTTCCTTTAACAAGGCTTGTTGAGAAAAATCCTTATGAATCACTTCTTGTATGGTAATAGAATTTTTAGAACTTGCTACGAATAATTTAAAATCTTCAATGAAATGACCTTTCAAACGTTCATAAAGTTCACCATGAGAACAAAAAGGCTTTCCAACCCTTGCTAAAAATAGCTCTAGTGGGGAGGCATTTCCTAATTTAGGGGCTTTCCACCCTTCGATACAGGGGACATACAAGCGATATTTAGCCCTTGTCATGGCAACATAAAGCTGCCTCATTTTTTCTGCGTCAGATTCCCTAATAAACGCTGTGTACTGTTCGCTTTCTTTAGGAAAATAAGCAAGAGTAGGGTCTCTTTGTTGCCGATCATAAATGAGCTCCTCTCTCATCATTGTGCGATGGCATAGCCCGAGAGCAAACACAATCCCATACTCTAGCCCTTTACTCGCATGAATGGTCAAGATGTTAACTGCATCTTGAGTTGTATCTTGATGGATTTTTAAGTCTTCATGTTCCGTATCCTGTACCAACAGGAGCTCATCGATATATTGAATCAATCGATCAGGAGTTGCAAAATGAGCGGTTTCATAATCCATTAACAAAGACAGAATGTGCATGAGTTCATCATAGTAGGAGGCCCCTTCATTTGTACTCAAAAGCTTTTCTTTCACGGTTTGCTGCTCATCTAACCATTGGCTGTTGAAAAGTTGTTGAAAAAATAGCCCCACCCCTTCCTGAAAAAGGCTTTCTCTTAAGCGAAACACTTGCTCTAAACTCTTTGCATACAGTTGAGCATCATCTAAACGCTGAATTTGCTCATAGTCTAGTCCTATGATTTTACCAGCAAGGGCAGCCTTTAAAGAGCTTTCGTTTTTTGGATGTAGGATTCCTTGAAGTAAATCTCGAAAAGCAGAAAGAAAGAGAGATTTAGACACGCTGCCTGCTTTTTGTAAAATAGAGGGAACCTTTACCATTTTAAGATAATGCGTCAATCGTTTTGCCTGTAAATGGTTATGAACTAAAACAGCCATTTCCTGGAATTTAATACCTTCGAGAAGGTTTAAACGACGCATCTCTTCAGCAAAGAAAGGAAGCAGAGTCTCCTCCAAAATTTCCATTTTTTCACTTTCTGAGGCTTTGACAAGGCAAAAATGAATGCTGCCTAAGGCATCTTTAAATCCTCTATTTTCCTTTTGCAATGGCGCTTCCACTGGCCGATAGGGTAAATGGCTAGCATGAAGGGGTAAATCCATCCATCCAGGAGTCGTGGCCTCATTAAATAGGCGATTGAGCGCGTGAATCAAAGAAGGTTGTGAGCGATAATTAGTGGTTAAGGAAGATTTAGTAGCCGTTCCCATCATTTTTTCTGCTGCCAAATAGGTGTAAATGTCAGCACTTCGGAAAGAATAAATCGATTGCTTAGGGTCTCCAACCAAATAGATAACATTAGAATTATCTTTATTTTGAAGAAAAAGGTTAGAAAAGATCTCCCATTGTAAAGGATCCGTATCCTGAAACTCATCGATAATAACAATCTTATACAGATCTTGAATTTTCTTTTTGAAAAGAGGGCTATCTTGAGTCGCCTTTAACATTTTTTTTAAAAGAAAAGAAAATTCGATCTTATAGTTTTCATCTAGGTATTTTTCTAGTTTGATTTGGCATGCAGAAGCAATATTTGCCAAAATCGCTATAGGATTTCCTGCTATACTGAGCGAGGGCAGCAACTTGGTTTCAATATCCTGGAGAAAGAACGGATGCTTTAATAAAACTGATTTTACTGTTGCCTTTTGGTTCTTTTGATCAAAAACGTTAAAAAACGGTTGATAACTTTTTAAAAACAGATCGAACGTTTGCGGTGTTAAAGAATCTCCAAACAAAGAAGCAAAATGTTCATATAGTTCTCTAACTTCCTTTTTAAGATTCTTACTTTTATCATTGATCTCCTTGTAATTGACCGATAGAGCTACCAAATCACTATAGACCGTCTCTGCTGTCCATCCCTTCTTTTTTAGCTCTTCAATAGCGTCTTTAAAGTTGTGGAAGCAATGTTCATAAGATAGAGAGGGAGAAATCGAAGGACCTTTCAGAATATATTTTAAAAGGGTTTCTTGGAGATTTTTAACTTTCCGGCCATGGTGCTTAAGTACAATATCAAGTTGGCCAGGGCTCACTAAGTGACTATCTAATTCGGTTAAAAGGAAAACACGGATAAGCTCGATCAGCTCTTCCTTTTTAATGGTTTGGTTAGCAGATGTAAGTGCACCTGTTTCGAATGAATACTCTTGGAGAGCTTTAAAGCAAAAGCCATGAATGGTAAAAATAGCTGCTTGATCGAAATTGTAAAGGGCATCTTCAAGAGTAAGTAAGGCTTCAAGGTCATCGGCTTTATCCAACAAAAAGTCAGGTTTTGGTTCTTCAGGATTCTTTAAAGCTGCGAGCAACTTCTTAAGATTGTTTTTAATACGAGTGGTCAGATCCAAGACAGCTGCTTTTGTAAAAGTAACAACCAGAAGATTACTAACCGTTAAATCTCTATTTTCAAGAAGAAGCCTCGCATAAACATTCTCGATAGAAAAAGTCTTTCCCGTTCCTGCAGATGCTTCAAGAAAATGGTTTTGCCTCAATTGGGCGTTCTTGCTCAAAACGTCGAATTTCATCTTAGTTTCCATGCCTCCTTTAAAGAGCCATACAAATTTTGAACAATAGGTTGCCATTCCTCAATCAGTTGATAAGTATCTGGAAGTTGTTCTTCATGAAAGATCCATTGGAGATAGGGATCGACAAAACCTTTAAAGGTGCCTTCCTTAGAGGCTTCCATCGTTTTTTTCAATTTGATGGGACACCCTTCTAAAAAGGAGGAAATCCACTCAGGCATCAGAGGAGAAATGATTTGTTCTGTCAGAAAAAAGTATTCTAGGAATTGTTTTAAAAGGTTCCTTTCCTCACCATCAGGTGTTAAAATTTCTCGTTTATCAAGAATTAAAAATTGCTTCTGGCAGATATCATAAGGAATGGAGGAAAAAACAAGCCATTGAGGATAGAACTTAATTGCCCTCATCATTTCTTTCTTATCAAAAAAAACCAAGCCTTTTGGAGAAAGGTGGCTGAGTTTACCAATCACTTTAACCAGGCCATGGCTTGTTTCTATTTCGAGAGGCGGTAATAACAGATGATCGGGAGAGATGCGATAAGGTTGGTCACAAGATAGGCTGAAAGAACAATTGAAAAGATCCTCTTTAGATAAATCAAATTCCTTTAAAGCAGCCTCTATTTTCAAAATATCATTTTTCAATTCTTCTTGAGCAAGTACGTTAAATGGCGCAAAGGGCAACAAGCGTTGCTTCTCAGCGTGCATGACAACTTTTTCTAAAGAGTGCTTTAAGCCTTGCTGTTTTAAAAGAAAACGATCCAAAGAAGAAAACTCTAATTCGCTGTCCCCTTCCTCGCTATCAAGGTAGATTCCCAGATGATGGTTTAAAAAGCTTTTCAAGGGATGTTTTGCTAAAGCATTTAATCTTTTTAGATCAATGATTCTTTCCTCTTTGCTGGCAAGCGGATGCAAAAGAGGAGCCTGAAATTTCTTCAAAAAAGCATAGGAAGCCTTGTTTTGCCGATAATAGGCACAGGCCGCGTTATAATCACTTTGAGAGAAATTTTTTACTTTTCCACCTTCTTGAAAATAGAGCTGGTCGAAGGGAAAATAGGGATGATAGTGGGTAAGCTCCGTAGAAGGCGTATTGCCATTCACCAAAAAGGATTGATCTAAATACTCTAAAAACTCACACACGAGGGGCGAGGGCAAATTTTGCTTCCCATTAGCAGTGCTTTTAGCGACATAAGAGATGACAAGATGCTGTCTTGCTGAAAGGATAGCCTCTAAAAAAAGATACCGATCATAATCCGTTTGTGAGGGACAGTAGTCCGCTTTGTCATGTGCTAGAAGCTGGTTAAGTGAGCTTTTCGCCTCTTTTCTTGGATAGACATCTTCATTTAACCCCATCAAAACGACCACCTTTGCTGGCACTGCTCTCATGGGTAAAAGGGAGGAAAAGCGAACCGCCTGAAAATGCTTTTCTCGATAACAGTAATCCTTAGCCTCGAAAAGGGAGGTCAGACGTATTAAAACAGAATCCGCGGAAAAAAGCGCTCCAGGAACTTCTTCGCTTAAGCGATGTAACCGATTAATCGCTTTAATGACAGCCTCCGCTTCTTCATGAAGAGCATCTTCATAGCTAAGGGAGATAAAATAGGTGTCCATCAGATGAAGAAAATAGGTTTCCCAATCAGATAGCGTTCTTTCCTCTTTTAAAGTGAGAGGCGATAAGTCCTGTGCAGCATTTTTTAAGAAACGCGAAAGCTTACCAAGCATGTCGGCTTGAGACAAATCTAATTGATGGCGAGGGAAGGGTTGTTCAGACTGCCATTCGAATCCATTCGAAGAGGAAAGCACCATGCCTAAAAGTAGAGCGTCGATCGTATCTTGCCAGGTACCTTTTTCTGTTTTCTCTATTAGAGGGCTGAATCCTTCTTGTTCTAAAACCTGTTTACGATGACTATCGTTAAGTCCCCAGGAAACATCATGAACTTCAAACCACTTTTTTAGCTCGGAGAATTCTTCGTTAGAAATTTCTTGCTTTTGACGAAAAGGAGAATAGGAGAGGAGCTTAAGAATTTCCGTTAACGTCCATTTTGATTGGGCTAGAGCTAAAAACTGAAGAAACGTTTGTGATAATTCGCCTTTGGAGACGAGTTTCAAATCCATGATTTGATAGTCCAACAAGCTTTCTTGGCAGCCAAATACCCTGTCGATATAAGGAGCATACTGAGTAATTTCTGGTGCCATCACAATAATCTCATGAGGCTCTAAAGGAGTTTTACTGTCTTGGATGAGTTTAAGGAGGGTATTATATATATTTTCTGTCTCCCGGAGAAGGGAGGAGGAAGCATGCACTTGAATAGAAGGAGATTCTTCTTGAATATCTAGCTTATTTGAAGAGTTCCGCTGTAAGGCAAGGTCAGCTTGGATGGCTTCTAGCAAATTCAACGGATTTTCTTGAGGCAGTAGGACAATTTCAGCATCGATCGCAGCTTCATAATCTGGATATCGTAGGACCTCTTTAGAAACGCCATACTGGCTATAGGTAGGGATATCCAACTCTTCCAATCGTTCAGCCATATGGCGACCCAAGCGTCCAAAATTGGCCAAGAGAGCATTTCGATCGTTTAAAAGAGAAATTAGATCCTGAACATTGCGATGAGGGGCTTCTCGCTGCAACCAATAATGAGAAATTTTGTTATTTTCTCTATCCGACCTGATGTCGCTCCAAAAGAAGTGACAAGGCGAAAGATACCAAGAATAGAGGGGAACATGCTGAGAAACTTTTTTAAAAAAGAGATTTTTGATGTTGGATATGAAGCTGATTCCAAAAAGATGCACTTCCTGGTATTGGCTTTCTTTAACAAAATCATGGGATAGGGTTTGATAAAGAGGAAAGAAATTTTTAGAATAAATTCTTCTCCATAATTCAGCTTGCCAGTTGTCGTCTTTACCTTCTACCCATTCTCCAAGCATAGGAGACCCATATTCCCCATAAATTAGAAAAAGCCGGGCAAGCTCATCGGCCAGCCAAGTCAACTTAAGGATCGCGCTTTTCTGCTTATCATGGGCAAAATATTGCAAAAGAGGCGCCCAGAGCAAACGATCCTTTTCTTCGCGTAAGATCGCGGAAATTTCCTGCTCAATATTGATGCTTAGTTCTAACTGTGAGGGAAATTTCTTGTGGCGTTCGATCGCAGATAAGGAATGTTTAAGGATTTCGATTCCTTGATCTAAGAAAGCAAATTCTAAACCGAAGGTGATGCGAAGATCCGGATCTTCAGCCATGGTTCTTTTGATATAACTTTTCATCGCTGGGCTTGGGACGATGATCAGTCGTTTAGCGAAAGGGTTGGAACCAGCTTGAAAAAGATTTTTTTTCCACCCCTCATAGAGGAATTCAAGTCGATTACTTAAAAAGGTAAAAGATTGCTCCATAGCCAAGAATTTTAACCGAGATCAGCAAAGTCTGGCAATCATTAAAAAAACGATTTATATAATGATAGGTGCAAAAAAGAGAGCCTATAAAACCCTGAACATAAAATTATCTTGTAACTTAATTACTTAAGAATGATAATTTAATTTTAAAATATTAAAACCTAGTTTATGAGATCATTTTTAACTAAGAATGTTTCAGCATTCTTCATAAGGCGTTTTTCATCTTTCACTTATTTAAATTTCACGCAATTTTTAGTCGCTCTGATTGATAACGTTTACAAATTTTTACTCGTCTATTTCCTTATTCACATACAGGGGATTGAGAGCACCCATAAAATTATGGCTTTCACGGGAGCAACCTTCGTGTTGCCGTTTTTATTGTTCTCAGCCACATCGGGAACGCTAGCAGACCGTTTCAGCAAGCGCAATGTCATTGTATTTGCAAAACTGTTTGAGTTTATGGTGATGCTCTGTGGATTGGTTTGTTTTTATTATAAAAGCCTTTATGGGTGTTATGCGATTCTCTTTTTATTAGCGACCACAAGCGCTATTTTTGGTCCTTCTAAATATGGGATTTTACCTGAGCTCGTGTCCACTGACAAAATCTCTAAAGCAAATGGGGTGATGACCTCCTTTACCTTTTTAGCTATTATTTTAGGGACTTTTCTAGCTTCCTTTATTTTGGACTATACGAATCGTAACTATATTTTAGGTTCTCTGATCTGTTGCGGCATCTCTTTTGCAGGGCTTCTATCAAGCTTTTGCATTGAGTATACTCCCCCATCGGGCTCGGAAAAGCGTTTTAATCTTCTTTTTTTAAATGAAATTTATTCGACGTTAAAATCCGCAAGCCAAGATCCTTCATTGTTAATGGCTATGTTAGGGTCTTCTTTCTTCCTATTCTTAGGAGCGTTTGTACAGCTTAATATTATTCCATTTGCCATGCAGTCTCTGCACCTCACTGACATCCAGGGTGGCTATCTATTTTTAATTACTGCCTTAGGGATCGGGACAGGCTCTTTGATTGCCGGAAAAATTTCAGGACACACAGTTGAGCTGGGGATTGTTCCGCTTGCGGGTGCTGTCGTTGTGGTTTGTTGTTATCTATTAGATTTATTCTCGAATCACATCTACGTTGTTGTCCCTCTATTGATTACTCTGGGAATGTTTGGGGGCATGTATCAAATCCCATTAGATTCCTTTATCCAGGTTTCTAGCCCAAGTAAGAGCCGTGGAGAATTTGTTGCAGCTACCAACTTCTTAAGTTTCTTTGGTGTTTTATGTGCTTCGGGATTGGTGTTTTTGGTCACTGAAGTGCTCGGTTTTCATGCTGACAAAGGCTTTACCATTATCGGCTCCTTAACTTTAGGGGTTATCTCTATCATGACCTTCCAGTACTTTGATTACCTTACTCGTTTTATTGGTACCATTTTATCAAGACTGCACTTTAGAACCACTTTAGTGGGCATAAAGAATATACCTGAGGGTCCGGCGATTTATGTATGTTACCACCAAGCTTGGAATGAAACTTTAATTTTGTTGGGGTCACAGCGTAGACGGATGCGTTTTTTTATCGAAGATGAAAAAGATCACACGAAATGGCTGAAACGGTTGTATTTGATGTTACGGGTTGTCTTTATCCCGGCTCCTGAGCCCTTACAGAACAATGAGGTCTGCTTAAACACCATTATGAACACTTTGCGTAGCGGAATATCCGTTTGCATTTTTGTTAATAATGTAGACATTGCGCAAGAAATCGAAAAATTAAAACATTCCTACTCTTTCCGTGAGGTTCTTCAAGGAACAGAGTATCCGATTATCCCTGTTGTTATTGAAAAAGGCGAAAAAAATAAAAAACCTCGCTTCTTTAAGCGTGTTTTAAATCGTTTTCGTGTGCCTGCTGAGATTTACTTTGGTACGGAAGAGCAAAACAATCACTTTTGTACATCAGCTGCACCTTAATATCTACTTGATTGATACTACTTAAGACAATGCGATTTCAAGCCATCATCACATGCCAACAGTCATTTGGATGATTCTTTGACTCAATAGGCATCTAAGAAAACTGCAAAACTTGCAATGATTAGATGCCTTTTGCTAAATAGAGACTATCAATGTATTCTCATTATTTTTAATAACTTAGACTCATATTTCCTTTTCATTTAATTAGTTATAATTAAATTGTTTTTAATAGTTAATTAACATAAAATTTTAATTTGGGTTGTTATTTATAATAAATCCCCCACCACTAAAACAAGCTTTAGAGAATGTTTATTAGATTGCTTTGCCTGTAACATTGTTTAATGTTGCAAAAGAAGTCATCGGAGTGCTTTTCTTTTAGAGATAGGGCATCTCAGTATCTCTCCCTGATTATTTTTAAGAATTGGCATATTCTCAGGAGTAGACCTGATAAGCGTTTTATTTTGATGCCATTATTGAGCAGGTGGAAATTCATTAAAGATTAGAAGAGATAAATCATGAATACTCCAAACACATTGGCTATTACGATGGAGCTACAGGATGTTTGTTACAAACAGCTGAATCGTTTATCTAGAAAACATCAGATGATAGGTCGGTTGGCTTCTTTTCCTGTAGCCCTTATGGACGTTTCCATAATCATTAGTGCCCTTTTTGTATCGGCCATCGAAGAGACAGTCAGAACCATCATCCAGCTTGCTAAGGTGGCATTTAGAGGGCGCAACGCTTCTTTGGCCAAGGCGAGGGAGCATGCTAAAGTTGCGGGAATACTGGCGGGCTTAACGCCTATCGCTCTTTTATGTTCATCGGTGGGATTAGGAATCCAGACTGTGAGAATTTGCAGGAACCCAACAACCGTAAGATCCATTATCCACCTCAAACCTTAGATAGATGGCTTCCTTATCATCATCTTAGGTTCTAGCTTTGGCGATAGAAACGGGGGCTGACTATATGAGGGCCGCTTTAGATCAATCTAAAAGAAGTTAAAAAGCCCATTTTTCTAAGCATCTATCTTAGGAAAAACTTCAATGCCACAAGGAACTTTTACTTTAGCAGCTGCTTCATAGGCAGCAACCTCCTCAGGAGAAAGTTGGAGGATGCTTTCATCGTCACTATCATCAACTTCTGTTGGTTCACTTTTTGCCAAAAGCTTCTTAATTTCTCGGATCCTTGTCTTCGCATCTATGTCCGTATTTTGGTTAGGTGGGATCCCAGGTTTCGGAATGGGCGGATTTTCTAAGTTCTCCCATACCCCTAACTCCCATTGAGCCCGAGGAGTATATCCATGGCGTAATGCCTTTAAACTATAAAAGAAATTCCTAACTTGCCAAAAGATCTTTGTGATTAAATTACTTCTTTTATAAATAACGTCATCAGTTTCATAGAAAACCCTGACCTTTTTTAAAATTTCTGGATATAGCTTTCTTTCACCCTGAGAAATCTTAATTCTATTTTTTTTATTTGTTTTAATCAGGTCGTCAAATTTCTTTAGTAATGAATCCGTATGGACGGCCCCTTTATAGCCTTTGACTTTAATGGATGAGTAACCAAAAAAGCTGATCCCTATTTTCGCATGATCTGCTAGTACTTTAAGCTCAGAAAAGGTTGTGATATTGCTTAAATGATGTTTTAGTGGCACCATAGAATTTCCTTAAACTTAGCCATAATTTCTAATTAGAAATTAAAAATTTATTTAAATTAATTTGCTTAAATATCTCTTTAGGATGCCTCTTCGTATGCTGAGAGCTCGCATTGATGTGCAGGATCATTTTCTGCAAAAATCGTGAAGTCATCCTGGCCTGTGAGATTATTTTGATCAGATAATAACCTTTCTATCCTGTCATTTATATCCTCTATTTGGTTTTGATTGTCAGGTTGATGGTAAGGTGTTCGAACCTTTGGATTCTCTAAATCTTCCCATACCCCTAAATCCCATTGGATACGAATAGGATAAGCGTGACGTAAGGCGATGGTATCTGAAATAAATTTTCTAATTTGCCAAAAAATTTTCGTAATAAGGTTTCTTTTTTTATAAATATTGTCATGACTTTCGTAGAGAACTCGGATTTTTTTTAAAATAGGCGAATAGAGGTCTTCTTCGTTTGTTGTATTACTGGTTAAAAACAAATTAAACTTCTTTAATAAGGAATCAATATGGACGGCTCCCTTATAGCTCCCCACCTTAATATGTGAATACCCCCAAAAGCTTATACCTGCTTTTATTATCAGAAAGTTCCTTAAATTCAGAAAAAGTCGCTATAGTATTTAATTGATGCTTTAAAGATATCATAAAACTCCTTATCTTCTTTTAGACTTCTTATAAGAGGTATCTTAGCGAGATCGAAAATCCCTGTTGTAGTAGCGCATCAGAGTAGAAGAATTATTTAAAGAATTGTAACACAGGACTTTATTTTCTTTCTAGCGCGACTTATTACCTTCTCCTTCAAAACACTAGGTTCTGTTGCAACTTCAGTCCTTGCTTATATGTCAAAGTGTTTCAAAACATAAAGACAACCTTTCAGGCCGTCGAGCACTTTAAAACTCAACCACTAGCTTATAAGTCTGTAAAAATTCACATATCCATTTAAGAAGTTATTACTAATCTTTTATTTTTTACTGGCTTTAAATTAGTCATTCGACCACCAATAGCTTATAAATAGCTAGTCAATTTGTAAGTGACAAAGCAAAAAGGCAGACTTTACCACGAAAGATCTAGCCTAATTTTGCTAATTCTAGAAGTAGATTCGGAAGATAGAACAATGAAAGCCAAGGTTTTTTGCTCCAATCCAAGTAATAAGATAATGGAGGCCTCACGTCATTACACTTTTTATACAGGTTGGGTAGTTAGGCACTTTGTATTAAGGAAACCAAAAAATCAACAATACTAATTGCCATACTCACCATAGAATTAAAAAGAGTAATAGAGGCTCTTTTTTACCTTTGCACTCTCCTGGCCTATGCTTAAGCTTTATTTAGCTTTTCTTTCAAACACTTATCTGACTTCTCCAAGCATTTTCTGGCTGCTTTTTTGGATACCTTTGCTGTGGTATCAACAGATTTTTCTATCAGAGGAGGAGTAATTTTTAGGCATGCTACTTTCGCAGTAGTTGTTGAAGCGTCAATACTCACGTTAGCTGCCGGCACGCATAAGCGATGGCAACTCTTTTTAACTTTCTGTTTTAGATAAACGTTTGCCCCATCTGATGCACACTCTATCGCCATTCTTGAAAGCCCTACAACCGCCGGCTTAGTTACTTCTGCAACATCATCAATCCCCTGCTCCACAAGTTCAATAAATTCTTCTATTTTATAGCCACTTTTTTTGCCCTTGGGTGCTTTTATAAAGGCACTCTCATCATCTGATAACGTGTCATCAGGTTCCCTCAAGGTAGATTCATCAACTGCTTCTATCGCTATCTTTACACGCGATTTAATAGACTCATTACGTTGAATAAAAGCTTTTTTCTGAACCTGATCAGTTTTTGTTATTACAGGTTGTGAATCTAGACTTTCCCTCGGTGATTGTGAAAGCGACTCGTCAGTAGAACTTTCTGAGAAAGAGGTTGGATTATCACTTTCTGTACCTGAAACTTCTTCTTCTATTAACATTCTATACATAGGACTCAAGGGTGAAGAATGTGCTTGATTTACCATAAAAACTTCCTTATTAAGAGTTGAAAAATAATAGCTTTTTAATTTAATCAGCTAAAAAAATCAACTTTTTATTCATAAAAACGAAGTAACATTTTGCATAACCATTCTCACAAGAAAAGGAAATTTTTTACCCTAGAGCACATGAACATACGGCCTTAGGACCAGGATAGGTGGAACCCGAGAACCATGATATTTTTTGAATGCGGATATCACATAAATCAGTTCTCTACTTTTACTAATGAGGCCGCATAAACATGGCACAAGTCAGAATAACATATCTATATTGGTTGAGAGCTACTCTAGACCAGTTTATCAATTCACAATTTTTTTTCTTTTTTCATCAGTAATTCCAGATTGCATGTCATCTTTAACTTATTTATCTGCACTATTCAAATCAAAAGCACTCTAACCGTGTTTTTGCAGTATTTATAATAGAATTAGATTTAGGGGATAGCTAAAAAGAATTGAAAAACGTAAATAAGTAGGAAAGCTACAAATCAGAAGCTTTTAGAGAATGCTGGTCAATTTATTTTAAAAATTCACATTCTAGGAATTTACTCAGCAAAATAATGAATAGAATAATTTAAAAAATGTGTTTGAGTTGAAATCTATCTTTTTGATTTTCTAAAAGATATTATTTAATTCAAAATTTGTTAATTTTTAAAATAATCTTGATTACAGGCCGTGACACGTTAATTAATAATAAATTATTAATTTTTTTTCTTAACCTTCTATAAAATCTTCCATAGTAAATCCAACCCTTTCCTTATTTAAGGATGAACCATCTGGGAAACCTTCATCTGAAATCACATCATCCAGCTGAGGAACAGTTGTTCTCTAGCCCAACTCATGCAATTATGACCTTCCCCAATAAAAGCATTTTTCCCCTGCGTTTAAAATTAAGTCTCTTCTGAATCTTCTATAAATTCTTCTATTATAAATGGAGTTCTTTCTATATTTGAGGAATCCTTATCCGGAAAACCTTCAAGATCTGAAAGTTCATCATCCGGTTCCTGAAGTTTATCCCCTAATGCTAATGTCATCTCACGAAGAAATTCTTTAAAATCTTTTCCTTGATTAGGAGGAGGCCCGGGTTTTGGAATAGGTGGATTTTCTAAATTCTCCCATACACCCAAGTCCCAGCGGGCACGAAGAGGATAGCCATGCTTTAAAGCCTTCCAATCGGAGAAGAAAGTCCTAACTTGCCAAAAAATCTTTGTAATTAAATTACTTCTTTTATAAATAGCATCATGTGTTTCATAAATCACCCTAACTTTTTTTAAAATTTTAGGGTACTGCTTTTCCTCACTATCTGAAACAACAATGCCATTTCGCCGGTTTATTTTAAGGAGGTCATCAAATCTCTTTAACAATGCATCAACATGAACAACGCCTTTATAATCATTTTTCTTAATATAAGAGTAACCAAAAAAACTTATGTCTACTTCTAAGTTATCTGCAAAAGCATTAAGCTCAGAGAACCTATTAATATGACCTAAATAAGTACTTATAGTTTTCATCAATCTCCCTTAAACGTCTTGAGGTCGTTTGCAAGAAACGACTTTTGCACGATTAAAAAACTTAGGCTTTTTTGTATAGGTGTTAGGTGTAAGAGCAAATTTTTCTAACTTTGCTTCTTTTAATTTTATACCACAGAGTAACAGTTTTTCTCTAGCCCAACTCATGCAGTTATGACCTTCCCCAATAAAAGCATTTTTTCCCCTCCGTTTAAAATTAAGTCGCTTCGGATTATCCTGCAAATCCAGACCTTGTTCTCTCACATCCAACAGCATCCTTTCAACATAATGAAAAGGCACCTTCCAAACTCTCGAACGACGGGTATAATCTATTTCGTTTTCTGTAAAATCTCTTATTCGAATTTCATCTCCTGTATAGTCTACAATACATGCTTTATATTGGTTTTTTTCTACTCCCTCAATCACTAAATTTCCATGCCGGTTGCGACACAAGCATTTAAGTTTGTCTGTCCCTCCATAATTGATTAACGTAATAGCCCACATCAAAGGACTAAGTTTAACTTTACTATCTACTCGACTTTCTTCTTTATGAAACCTTATCCTTAGATAGCTATTGTCAATTTTTTCTGATACCTTTTTAATTTTTTTAATAATAATTACTTCAATACTTTCATTATTGATTGCATTTTCAAGATGATAATCTGATTGCTTATCCAAAGTTTTAAAAAATCTCACAGTATGCTTAGAAGCAAATGATGTCAGGCAACTCGCCTGCAACTTAAAAAAATATGAATGAATCTTATTATTAATTAACTGCCATAGTATTTGTTTGTCCTTGGTTTGGATAATACGTAATACGATCGCACTTTTTTGAGATTCATCGTAAAATACTCCTCCATACAGAATTTTAAATCGCTTAAACTTTAAATTTTTCCTATCGAAATTAGGAAGCAGATCTAAACATCTGTCTCTAGCATCATCTATTGATTCTGTAAGATCTTCCAGCTCGAACCAATTCTTTTCATTCCCAAGTTGAGAATAAATTTTCTCCCCATGGACTGATAATTTAAAAGTTTTACCTTCCATTCTGTAAGAACAAAGAAGACGTTGTGTTGAACTTGATACAGACATTTGCTAGCGTCCTTTTTTTTGAAATAAAGTTTTCCATTTACAGGGGTTAAATATTACTTTGAAAATATTTGCTATTTTCTTTGATCTCGAAAGTTGATCTCTATTATTGCTTTCGTTTCTAGGTAATAAAGTAGAACGCTCACTGGTATCTTCTTCCCCTTCAAAATTGCGTTTTATTGGATAAGCAAATTGCCCCTCATATTGAGGTTCAGGAGGATATACACCAAAATCTTCAGATAGCTCTGATACTTTTAAGGAATCGCTCTGAGCTAAAATAATAGAAGTAGCTCTACCAGATTGGATTCGATAATTTTCGCTATCTACTGCCGGTTGGCGTATTTTCTGTACTTTTCTTCGGCTCTTCGTACTGTCATCTGTGCAATTATCTTTTTTCTTTTTACTAGGGAAAGAGTAATAATTAGGGTGTTGTGGATTAAATAAATCTGTAAGAATTGTTGACATAATATTATTTTACTTTTTTAGTTTTGCTACATGCTATTATATGAATAAAAAAAGAGCAAACAAAAATAGATAACTGTTTAAGGAATAAGCAACTATAGGAGATGATTTAAAAAAAAATATATATAGATTTCCCCTATTTAGTTCCTGTTAGTTTGAATTTATGAGTCGACTCCTACGACAAGTATGCACCAGCTATGCAACTAATTATACTCTGCATAATTTTAATAAAAACACTAGTCGGTTTTCTTATAGAATTGCTAATAAAAGTTGTGACATAAACTTTTCCCAAGAAGGACAATAGGGAGAATTACAACTTAATTATAATTGTTAGCTTTACCCACTTGATAGAAATATCGTAACTTCCTCAATACGCTTGAGAGTACACAATTAAGAGCCTTGCAGAAATTCTCAATATTGTTAAATAGCTCGCGAAATTTAATACTTATAAACAATTTATTCAATGGGAAATCAATAGGTTTGACTAATCCAAAAAGAAAGCGAAAATAGGAAGGGGTGAAAGAAAAGCATTTTTTAATAATAAAAAATAAAAATAGAGAAGGCGAAAAAGCCCCTTATGGGGCTTTTATTAGAAGGTATAGATAACTTCAAACTCGAATTTGTTCTTATTTCTTGGTCCGCCAAAAATCTTGTCGATAGTTGAAGCGTGCTCGAATGTAGCATCTAATTGAAGGCATTTGGTTAGAAAATTCCTAACTTGCCAAAAGATCTTTGTAATTAAATTATTTCTTTTATAAATAACGTCATCGGTTTCATAGAAGATCCTGATCTTTTTTAAAATTTCTGGATATAGCTTTCTGTCACTCTGAGAAATCTTAATTCTGTTTTTTTTATTTGTTTTAATCAGGTCGTCAAATTTCTTTAGTAATGAATCCGTATGAACAGCCCCTTTTATAGCCTTTGACTTTAATGGATGAGTAACCAAAGAAGCTGATCCCTATTTTCGCATGATCTGCTAGTGCTTTAAGCTCAGAAAAGGTTGTGATGTTGCTTAAATGATGTTTTAGTGGCACTATAGAATTTCCTTAAACTTCTTGAGATCATTTATGCGACGTTGTATTGAAATCATAAATTTACTCTAATTTTCGCCTTAAGGGATTGTGCCAAGTTACTTGTGCTTAAAACGTTAGCATAAGTTCTAGTTTTTACATAGCCTTCATTGATAAAAGTTTTTCATTGTTCGCTCATTGCTATGAATAACTAGATAACCGTTACGAAGGATCGAAAACCCAACCTGACAGTTCTTCGATAACGGGTTCCCCCAAAAATTGGGTAGCAGGATCAGCATAATAGTAGTAAATGTGATTACCTTTAATGATGACTTTCGCCAAAAAAGGAAAGGCATAGCGATTGACATTCTCATCCCAAAAGTCAATGCGTAATCCTATGATATCTGGAGCTAATTTTCGCTTAGGTTTACTAAACTCTAAGGATTTATAAGCTAGGTAATTCTCGAATTCAGTTTCATTTAAAACCCTTTGCCATAATCGACTAAAAGCCTTTTCTAAGGGTAATTTTGCTTGATCCTTTGTTATTGGCTTAGCAGCCATGAATTTGGAAGCCCAAAGCACTTTTTTATCATCTACAATGCATCCTACACCAGCCGGGTGGAGGATCTTTAAATGCAAAGTTCTAGAAAATTCTTTAGAAAACTCCTTGAATCGCTCTCTTACTATTTTATCGCTATCAAAAGCTTTCTGGGCATAAAAGGGATCATAAGCAAACCCCCTACTGAGCAAAAGGATGGATAAAGTGATTACTACTAAAATACGGGATGCCTTCATTTTCTTTTTTGCTCTACAAGTTTTTTAGCGTCAGCATAATCTTCTTTATGAACTAACTGGAGTTCATTTTTAACATGATCGAAACAATAGTAATGTAGCCGGTTTTCATCAAATATTTTAATTAAAGCGATTTTGTCGCTTGGAACACGCTTAGAAGGGGTGTCCATAAATGCAAGAATCATATTGAAACTTTCTAAGCCAAAAGGAAAATGATGTAGGTAAGGTCGAATCTCCTTATGATTGTTATACCTAGCGAATAACCCTTCGGAGATCTGTAAGAAAATTTCTCGAGCTCGTTCTAGGTCTACTCGTTGATAGCAATCAAGATGCAAAGACACTTGATTAACTTCTCCTCGAGTTCCACCTCCAATGGATGCAGGATAAATGTTGAGCTCTTTTTTTATTTCTTTTAAGAAATTGCCTGCAATTTTATCCGCTTCATTAGAGTAATTGTAGTCACAATAACAACCAGAACAAAAAATCAACATTAAAATAGCTAGAAATTTTGACACATTCATCCCTTATTGCTTTTAAAAATATCTTCTAACTTATTTCTATAAGGCCCTTGCATAATAGCATGATCCATGAAAGGCATTTCTGGTTTTAAAAATTCAACTCGATAATTACTACTAAAAAAGGATTTAATGACTCCAAAAAAATCCGCTACGAATGGTATAGGGTCAAAAGGACTAATATAATTATTACATCCCTTTAAGTCATCTCTTGGAATAATTTTGGCAGCTCCAAAGGTATAAACCTGTATCCTTGCTCTTTCTTCAGGTTCAAGATTCTTTAAAGCATAGTAGAGAATGAGCGAGCCTTGACTGTGCGCCGTAGCAACGATCTCCTTATCACCTGCCTTCTCTAAAGCTTGCCTTAAGCAACTTGTAGCAAGTCGTACTTTGTCAAAGTTAACACTGCATTTAGAATGCATAATCATACTCAGCGAATGGAGAGTATCCGAGATTAATCCGCCGGATTGATTGACCAAATAATCCATATTCATCCCTCCCCCCATCATTGCAATCCCTGTTGCTGCCATTTCACAAGAAAGGGCATCATTGCCTTGTCCTGGGACATGAACTGCAAAATAATCCGTTGCTCCTAAAAAGCTTTTTGGATAAGAGGGTAGTGGGTTTAGATTGTAAAGTTGGCTAGTAAACTCCTTAACCGATGTTACTACACGATCAGTAAAGGAAGAGGCTCTGTCAAAACTTTCTCTAACAAACTCTTTTGCTCGTTCACAACCTTCCCTAATGGTGCTAACAACATATTCGATACTCTCTCTGACATACTCTACAACATCTCGAACAGTTTCTACTACATCATTGATGGTTTCTGTCACTCGGCCCATCGATTCTTCTGCAATTAAACCATACAAATCAATGCACATTAGCGGGTTGTTACTCACATAAGCATAAAGATTTGGTCCTGCCTGGTAAGCTAAAGGGTCAGGAGTCATCCAACGAGCAAGAGAAGGAGAGTAATAACGACGTCCAAAATTGACGAGATTCGATTCCTCATCATGGCGCTTAGAGCTAAATCTCCAAGGGTTTTTTTCTTTTGGTTTTACAACTTCTTCTCCAAAAGCTGTAAAGCGATAACTATCCACTAACTCGCCTTTTTCCGAGATCAAAGACGTCACATTGCCACTCACGTCGTGAATGGGCGCATAAACCTTATCTTTTAATTCAATCGCTACTGCCGCACCAATCTCCGCTCCGCGGCCTATTCCCAAAACTCGCAGTTCTTGAATAGCGCCAGAAGCATCCGAGCATCCTATTTCATTTTGCTCAGCATAAATGTAATGCCAAGTTTTTGAACCAATCGTTTTACTAAGGCGACGGTTAAAAGAATCATAGGTATAAGAAGTTTTTAAGCCACCTTTCTGAAAAGAAATTAAAAGAATTCCTTAAAATAATTTTACCTTGGTACAAGGTATAAACTATCGCTAAACGATTTGTGCCTTCGTAATACACATATTTCTTAGATCGTTCGCCTTGTCGCTCGCTAATCACTAAATTTCGTTCATCGTCAGTATATTCATATTCCTTTTCAATTCTCTCACATCCCGTTTCGATAGGAACACCACTCTCATCTACTTGAAGAGGGTTTTGGTTATGTCCGGAAAGGTTACCATAAAGCCACTCATTAAGAACATTTCCTCTCTTATCATAGCGATAGCATTTGCAAAGAAAAATTTCTGACCGAGTACAGAAAATTCGTGATCTTAAATTACCATGATCATCTCCTTCTCCCCAATAGACCTTGTTTATCAGATAGGGCTCTCCCTGATAATATCTAACAGAATGATCTAATCGATTGTCCACGTCCCATTTGTAATCTGTTCGATGACCTAAGGCATTGTAAACACTACATGAACCATCGAGAGCATATTTATTCACGCCATGATATAGAAATTTATACATGAGAAGGGATGTGGCATCTGGGCCAATAGGGCCGGACAGAGACTCAACACGGCCTTTCCAGGGATTATCCACGCCATAGTAGTAGGATATGTTTAAAAAACGATTATCGTGACGACTTTTTTGAATTATCCTTCTATATTGATTACGAGGACTTTCTTCGACGGTTTCATATAAATATTTCTCATTTGGCGCATTTGGTCTTTTGACTTTTGTTAGATATATTCTTTCAACATGGTAAACAAAATTGCTATTTTCATGTTCATTACGATCCTCTCTTTCCCGTCGCAATTCTTCATGCCTGCCATTGTCAAAGCGGCAATATTGTTCCGTTCTTATTTCTTGATCGCTCAAAAGAAAGTACTGATCCATGCGGGCCATAATAGTTTCTTGAACTATCATTGCTATGGATTGAACCCTCAAAATTAAGATGCCATCCATGCGATAGAGCTCCCATTGATTGATCTGAGCTCGTATAAGAGCGTTCTACGATTAAGGGGGAACCACCATGCATAAAGAGATCACGTTGAACATCAAAATAATCTCCTGAGATAACATTAACGCAGCCAGCTACAATTGAAGTTGGATCGCCAAGGCAGGATAGCTCAAAGGGATTGCTGGGAAGCTCTTGGCTGTAGCAATTTAAGAAAAAAAGAAAAGCAGTGAGATTTAAAAATATTTGCAACATAAATTCCCAAAAAAGGAAAAAAATATCGATACAAATATTTTTTTAACAAGAAAAAATTTTAGTTAAATAAAAAGCTAAGCCCCAAAAAGGGGCTTTTATTAGAAGGTATAGATGACTTCGAACTCGAATTTGTTTTTATTTCTTGGTCCGCCAAAAATCTTATCGATAGTTGAAGCGTGCTCGAACGTAGCATCTAATTGAAGGCATTTAGTTAGAGCATATAGCCCTTCAATTCTCCACCCTTTATAGCCAGTATTGCCCCCTAGATCACAATTAAAGCGCCCACTGCGAGCTCCTAGACCTATACCCGAGTTGTCACCATCTGGAATAACCTTAGCTTCGACCCATTGATAACGGAAGTCCATCATCCAATCACCCTTATTTTTAACGTCCGCTCCAAGCTGAAAACCAACATACCATCCAAGATTGGCCGAAGGGTATCTAGGGTATTTTAATCCCGCTGCAGCATAATTGACCCGCTTCTCATCAAAAAAACTTTTGTTCTTATTATTTTCACGCGGATCTGAATGATAAGTAAGGTGGTTAACTAAAAATGCGCCATATCCTTGGATTCTTTTACACCACGTAAGACGAGGGTCAAATTGATAAATAGCTGTAATCTGCGATACACCATATTCAAAAGCTTTAGGGTTACGCACCCCACAGCGGTTTTCACCTCTTTTTGGCCACCAGATAAAACTATATTTCAAATCAAGACCCGAATTAGCAATCTTAAAGGCACCTGTTTCAGCTACCCATCCAAAGTGGTCCCTGCGGCGATCGATGACAAAACCAGCTGCGTTGAGGTAACAGTTAATGCCATCAAGTTGACTTGAAAGTTTTAGTAGGACACCATCAAAACGGCTAACAAATTGAACTTTTGAGTCAAAAACATTATAGAGATTGCCTCGTCTACCAACTTCGACATCAAGTTTATAGCAAGAGTTGCAGATAATGTTATAACCAATATAGGCCCTTCTTAAGGATAAATCATCAGCCTCTCCACTACCAAAAAAACCGCCTAAGCACTTTTTGTCACAATTTGCTAAACCAAAATCCTTAATGCCCATGCTATTGTCATATTGCACATGAGCAGAAATCCAGACCTTTGTGCATTTATAATCATACCTTACATTGAATTCTGTGCTAGCATCTTTTTGAAAATCTGGATCTCTTTTATATCGAGGGAAGGAGTTTGTTTCGTTCCAATCCTTAGATTCTTTATCCTTAAACGCATCAAAGGGTTCCCAACCGACAATCTTTCTATCAGTAATACAAGTATTGCCGAAGCTAGCCCTAACGTCACCCGAGATGTGCACATCATCATCTTCTTCATCTTGGTCTTTTTTCTTTTCTGCTTTTTTGTCAGCTAAAAGCTCGCGTAGATTCGCCCAATCACTCTCGTCAAAATCGCTGAAATAATTGCGATCATGTTCTCTATGGTTCTCGTGATGTTCATTAGCGCCATGATGCGTCTCGTGATGCTCGTAAAATTGGTGGCCATGATCCTCATGATGCTCGTAGAACTCAGCAGAGAGGACGTTCATCCCCAATACAACTGCACCAAACAGGGCATATCGAAGAAAATTCATAATGTTCTCCATTTTCGTTGGTAGGCTTAGACGTTTGCTTTGTCTTTCTTAAATGCTCAGAATTTGAAAAGCAGATGAAAATTGACAAATTTTTAGTTTTAATAAGATTATCGCCTTAATTATTTAAGGCTTTTCGAGTATAAAGTCAAGTAAATCAAGTGCTTTAAACTAGTTGGAAAAGAAGATAATAATGCTATTAGATATGAAAATTAACTAGATACATACTCAAATGGCTTATTATAAACGCCCCAAGTCAAATCTCTGCGGCTGCCATTTAGCCATTGTTGCCATGATGACATTGGCGCCCCTTGGGTGCCAGTATAATCCACTCGCCAAAGCTCAAGCCTGCCCGTTCCCGGGCTGACAACAAAGCCAAAAAGCTCCTTTGGCCAATTCGTATCAGCAAAAATCACAGGGGCCGGTAAAGCATATCCAAGCTTTTGTGCCGCCTTGGCAATATGTTGATGATAATCGATGGGTGTAGATGTCGCATCGAAAAAAATGATGAGAATCGCTTTAGCAATTTCCTGCAGCTGCTTAGCTGTCAAAATTGTTTCCGTTTTGATCGTCGCAAGGACCGCTTCTATGACATGATCTAATTCATCAAAACGACTTTCGTCAATAGCAGGAAGCTGATGTAAAATCTTTTCCAAGCGTGTTTTAAGCTCTGAGGATGAAAAGAGGGGAAGCCAAGAAAAGAATTGGGTATCAATGACATCAGACGATAAAACAAGTTCTCCACCCCAATTAAGCCCACGGTCATTTCTCATTGTATCCACAAGCCAAGAACGCAATTCACGGGGATTCATACGACCATGAAAGATGGAAAACACATTTTTAAAACGAGGCCTAAAGTTATGAGGAACAAACAAGGTTAGTTTACGCACTAGCTCCTCTTGCATCTCCTCAGTAAGAAACATGTACTCTAGAAAACGCTCCATTGGACGCACCAGCTGGTCTCGTGCCCAAGTATAGGTGAAAGAATCATCGAAAAGAGCTTCTTTAAGCAATCCAGGCTTTAATGTATAGGCGTGAGTGGGAGAATGACTCAAGAGAGATTTTTTAGGTTTAGCCAAAAACTCATCTAAAACCTTGCCAGGAAGGTGCTTAAAGGTGTCGATCAAGAAAACTAGGAGTTCCATCTCGTTTTCCACCCAACGAGATGCCTGTGTGGGGCGATTTTCCAAACGAAAATAGCAACTTAGCAAAAGATCTATCGAACCACCAGAAGTGTAGGACCATGGCTTTTTGGCAATTTCTTTCCAATGTTCTAAAGGATTTTTATCAATAGCTGTATGGTGAATCGCCCCCATGCGATAAAAAGCACTGATGAGAAAATCATCGGTCTTAATATGAGTAATCACTCTGGTGATTATTTCAGAGAGATCTTCCTGCAAACCTTCAAACTGTGGCAAGGATTGCAATTCAATTTCCGTTGCCGTAAAAAAACTTGTTAATGCTTCAATATACTCTTGAGGGGTATAAATTAATGTCCATTGCGAAGTGTTCGCCCGACCATGCTTATAAAGAAGTCTAAAGCCCGCAGGACTATCGTCATAAAAACCTGCCGTGACCTCATGCATGTCTGCGTCATAAACTTCCTGAAAATACTTTGGAAATAGCTCAAGATAGGCATCGACTAAATCATTGAGCAAACTAGCAAAACGCTGAGCTTTGAAATGCTCGCGATTGCGCATCTCTTCAAAAGTGCGAAATTCACTTCTCTTTGATTCGTAATCGATTTTAATCCAGCTCACTTCCTTTTCCGAGGAGGCATTTCTCATGCGCGCTTCAAGATACTTAAGTTGGCTATAAAGCACCTCATACTCTTCCTGATACTCCCTTACCTTTAAATTCGATTGTTCAAGCTTGCGGCCAATAACCTCATAAAGAGCATTGCCAATGCCTCCTTTTTCTTCAGGTTGAAAACCCAAACTTGAATAAAGATTCCACGTGGAAAAGTTAGGCTTTGTCTCAGCAAAGGAGGCTAATGTGAACTCCCAGGTTTTTAATAAAGCATTTTCTGTAAGTGCCTTAAAAGCATTTTTTGCGGTATCAAACTGAGTATAAAAGTTTCGGCATGCTTCTGCCTTTCCACCAGCGCTAGAAGGTCCTTGCATCAACAATGAACCAGGCAGCATTGCTTTCGGGCGCTTTTCAAACTCCTCCAAATCCTTTTCAGTGAGATCCAATTGTTTTAATAGTAAGCCTCGCAAAATTTCTTCTGCTGTGATCACAAGAAAATAACCGCTAGCCGTAAATGCTTTTAAAATCGGATAAATGAGCGAACGTGCAGCCTCTAAACGCTGGCTTAAAGGTAATTCTTCATCAACTATTTTTACACTTTCTAGGGCATTTAACAAGCCGGGGGAAAGGGATAAAGCCATCAAGTCCTCTTCATTGTCAGCAAAAACGGCAACACCTCTTCTCAAATCCCCCGCTCCCCAGCTTGAGCTAATAGGAACAGCATACTCAACCCCTCCAAACGTACGCTTAAGACGACCTGTACTTAAAAGCTCCTTTAAATCTGTAAAAAATTGGAGGGGCTGTTCATCATGAACAATGATCGCTGGAGCTGTGGCAAAACATGATCCAACGTTTTGTCTAAGATAACAAAACCAAGCCGCCAAACAGGCTCGCTTAGCATGAGCATCTGTGATCACAAAATTAGAGGGCAATTGCAAGGTATCTCGAATGATTTGGTCAGCAACTTTATGAGAATAAGGTCGACTAATCGAATTAATTAGCTGTTGAAGTTTTTTTTCTCCATGAAGCAACTGCAAAGACTGAAGTAAATGTTCTTGCTTCAAAGCATCCTCTTGACGATCCGGACCAAGAAAATAAAGATGCTCCGTCATGCATTTGATCAAGCGAGGAAAGTGCCCAAGATTTAATTTTCCCTCATCATTGATCAGAAGGTTAGCGAGCCGCCTTGCCTTTAAAAGATTGCGAGCCGAAGAGCTATCTTGAAAACGGGATTTTTCCAATCGCTTGGAGAGATCGTCGTATTCTTCCATGCAAACACGTTTAAAATTGTCTCCTCCTTTTAGAAAAAGCCGCTTCATCTTTTTAGATGCAGCCGTATAGATTCTTGAATAAAAAAGAGGATGATTTGCTGAAAAGAAAGGGTCTTCCAATAGCTCTTGGTAGGGCTTCATAAGGGGGTCAACTAATCCATTAATTAATTTTATTATCGCTAAAAGAAGGTTAGCAGTAAAACCTAAAAATAAAAATGCCTAAGACCTGAATTGCTACCAAAACTTTTCGTATCTTTCATTCTTAAGTCAGATGCGCAGCTGATTGAAACAGCATTTAGCTGTATAACAAATCTTTTTCCTCGAAATATAAGAGCATGCACCAAGCAAGGATTTTTGATAAAAGTATTTGTGAGATACTTGCTTATTGTATTTCATTTTTAGTAAAGAGCCGCTTGTTTAAGGCTAATTTGAACAAGGTTGTGGTAGCAATTCAGGTCTAAGATATAAACACTGAACAGTTTTCTCAACTCATCCTTACAAAAATTGGTAAATTGTGTAAAATCGAGCTATTATTTTATTTTTTCCATAAACAATCAAAAAAATGGGCCATCCATGCAAGTCAAACTTAAAGACCAGTCGATGATGGAACTTCCAGAAGGAAGTACAGCCAAAGACCTAGCTGATAAACTCAATTTAAAAGGACCTCACCAAGCACTTGCCGCAACCATTAATGGAACAACGAAAGACTTAACAACGACCTTAAAGGATGGCGATGAAGTCATTTTGCTAAGTTTTGATGATGCTGAAGGTAAAAATGTATTTTGGCATACTTCTGCCCACGTTTTAGCCCAAGCAATCCTAAGATTATGGCCTGAGGCTAAACCAACCATTGGCCCACCGATTGAAAACGGCTTTTATTACGACTTTGCTAACTTAACGATTTCCGATAGCGATTTTGATAAAATCGAAAAGGAAATGCAAGCGATTGTCCAAGAAAATTATCTATCAAAAAGAGAGCAATTCAGCTCAAAGGCTGAAGCGCTCGAAGCATTCAAAGATAATAAGTACAAATGTGAACTGATTGAAAGCTTTGATCCCTCTGAACCACTAACAGGCTACCGCCAGGGTGAGTTTTTTGACCTTTGCCGAGGGCCTCACTTATTTAATTTAGGGAAGATCAAAGCCCTAAAAGTATTAAAAACATCAGGAGCTTATTGGCATGGCGATTCCAAAAACGAAATGCTTACTCGTGTCTATGCCATCACGTATCCGGATCGCAAATTGCTCAAAGAATATCTCACTTTTTTAGAGGAAGCTAAAAAAAGAGACCATAAAGTTTTAGGTCCTCAGCTCGATCTGTTCTCCTTAAAGGAAGAAGCTCCAGGAATGCCTTTCATTCATCCTAAAGGCCTTATTGTTTGGAACAATTTGCTAGATTTCCTTAGATCGGCTTTGCAAAAAAATGGCTATATCGAAATTAAAACGCCCACCATGATGAGTAAAGAGCTCTGGGAGCGTTCTGGCCACTGGAAAAATTACCGCCATAATATGTTCACATCCGAAATTGAAAACCGAGAATTCGCTATTAAGCCGATGAACTGCCCCGGTTGTATGCTTTATTTTAAAAGCCATAACCATAGTTATAGGGAACTCCCTCTAAGAGTCGCGGAAATTGGCAATGTGCACCGCTTTGAGCCCTCTGGCTCTCTTTCAGGCTTATTTAGAGTACGCAGCTTCCATCAAGACGACGCTCATATTTTCATGAAGCCTGAAGACATCCAGGATGAAATTTTAAAAGTGCTGCAGTTCGCAGACACAATCTACTCAACATTTGGCCTACATTATCACCTTGAGCTATCTACTCGCCCATCCGAAAACACCATCGGATCGGATGAAGATTGGGAAATAGCAACCCAAGGCCTTAAAGGTGCGTTGGATAAAACAGGTAGAGAATATCGTATCAATGATGGAGATGGGGCCTTTTATGGCCCTAAGATCGATTTCCATATTAAAGATGCCTTAAATAGAACGTGGCAATGTGGAACGATTCAGCTCGATATGGCTTTACCAGAAAAGTTTGAACTCGAATACACAGATCGAGATGGCTCGCGTAAACGACCCATTATGATTCACCGTGCTATTTTCGGTTCAATCGAGCGTTTCTTCGGGATTTTGATCGAGCACTTTGCAGGTAAATTCCCACTTTGGCTCAGCCCCAACCAAGTACGCATATTGACTGTAGCAGATCGCCATGAAGACTATGCCTACGAAGTGGCCACCCAGATACGGGATGCCGGCTTCCATGTTGAAGTTGATGCTTCTTCTGAGTCCATTTCGAAAAAAGTGCGCAACGCGCAATTAAGCCAATCCAACTACATTCTTACCGTGGGAGACCAAGAGGTTGCTAATAAGACGGTTAGTCTGAGAACAAGGGATAATAAAGTGCATGGAGAAATCCAAATGCTTCCATTTCTTGAATCTCTTCTTAGTGAAAAAATCAGCCGTCAATTAAATTCCTCTTTTAGCGAGAAAAAGGATTAATTATGCACACGATTGCGATCAGTAGCTTTAAAGGAGGGACGGCCAAGACCTCCACGGCTCTTCACTTAGGTGCTGCTTTATGTAAGTTTAACAAGAAAAAAGTTTTGCTTGTGGATTTTGATGCCCAAGCAAACCTTACAACAGGGCTTGGGTTTGACCCTGATGAAAATGATAGTATTGCTCCTGTCTTACAAAACACTAAAGACATTCATGAAGTGATTAAAAAGACTTCTATCCCTTTTCTTGATTTAATCCCTGCCGATACTTGGCTGGAAAGGGTAGAAGTAACAGGAGCGCTGGCATCTGATCGCTATTCACATGAACGGCTTGGCCAACTTCTGAAACCTTTAAAGTATGACTTTGTCATCATTGACACCCCCCCATCCCTCTGCTGGCTAACAGAATCTGCTTTAATTGCCTCTCAGCATACGCTCGTTTGTGCTACCCCTGAGTTTTACAGTGTAAAAGGGCTCGAGCGGCTTTCTCAATTCGTTTCAAGCATTGGGCAGAGACACCCATTACAAGTTCTCGGAGTCCTTCTTTCTTTCTGGAATCAAAGAGGGAAAAGCAATGAGGCTTTTTTAGATGTCATTGAAAAGACCTTTCCTCAAAAGCTTCTCAAAGCCAAAATTAGAAGAGACATTGCTGTTTCGGAAGCCTCTATCATCGGAAAGCCTCTTTTTGAAACTAATCCAAAAAGTCGAGCTGCCGACGATTATAAGTTGCTATCCAAAGAAATTATAAAACGCTTGTAAAGCGGCTTTACATTCATGATTGTGTAGGAGTTTGATAAATGGCTAACGTGAACGCCCTTCTGACCCAACGTTTAAACAAAAAAGAAAGCTCTTCAAAAATGGCCGCTATGGCGGAAAAGTCAGCAAGTGGCAACTTGACCAGCTTTTCTGGCATCTTCAACGTTGCAGAGCTTTCAAAAACAGAGCAACTCCATCTTAAGCAATTGCTAAGTGATTATGCTGACGATGAAAATGACCTTGAAAAAGATTTGGCTTCCCTGATTTTCATCACTTCAGAAGTCAAGGCAATCAACAATCAGGCTGCACTTCTTCATGGAGAAAGAATTAAAAAGGCACAGACTTTGCTCAAAAAATATAGGGATGGCGCTTTTACCGCATGGTTAATGGTTACCTATGGAAACCGCCAAACCCCCTATAATCTTTTGCAGTATTACGAATTCTATATGTCTCTTCCTAAGGTCCTACAAACAAAAGTTGACGAGATGCCACGTCAAGCCATCTATACATTAGCAAGTAGAGAAGGACCCCTAGAACAGAAAATTCAATTAATCCAAAACTACTTAGGTCAAACTAAAACAGAATTGCTACAAAGTATTCGTGAGCTTTTTCCTTTAAAAACTATGGATAAGCGCGCTGCCGCTCACCCTGGTGACCAAGCAATTCTTGCTCTTACCAAGCTTTATACTTTCGTTCTTAAAAATGAAAAAAAATTGACAAAAACACAAAAAGAGACTCTCCTTACACTTACAAATAAACTCCAAAAATCTTTTCACAAATAGGAGTGCTGTCATGTTTGGAACCGGAGAGCTAATTCTAATCTTAGGGGCTGTTCTTTTATTATTTGGTGGCAAACGGCTTCCTGAATTTGCTAGAAATCTTGGCCAAGGCATTCGCGAGTTTAAAAAGGCTTGCAATGAGGAAGAAGATGTTCAAGTACAAGTTATTCCCATTGACGAAGAAAAAAATAGACAAGGTGAATGATTGAACGATCATCCTCATGAAGGATTAAAACCTTTTTGGGATCACGTAGAGGATCTAAGAATGTTAGTCCTTCGTTGCCTACTGATTGTTTTGCTAGGGACAGGGTTAAGCTTTTGTTTTTCCGAAAAGGCGATTGCTTTGCTCACCGATAGCATGGCAAAGGTCCACCAAAATAACCCTGTTTCTCAGCCTCTGGAATATGAGAGGCTTTTAAATACCTCTCATCTCCCTGCTACCATAGAACTTCCTTTTCAAGCGGAAATAAGATTTGCCTCAGGACGTGTGGAAGAGATTTCCAATCACCACTTTCAGCTGCAACCTGGCAGCTATATCGAAATTGCTCGTCCCAAAGAAACAACTGCTCTATTTATTTTGAGTCCGATAGAAGGATTTACAAGTTCTCTTAAGATCTCTGTATGGTTAGGCATTTTTCTAACAACACCTCTTTGGGTATTTTTGATTTTAAAGTTTATTAAACCAGGGTTAATGCCTCTTGAAAGACGATCTATTTTTCCTATTCTCTTTATTACTAGCTCACTTGCCCTTCTAGGCTTAAGCATCGCTTATTTTTTTACACTCCCCATGGCTAATCATTACCTCTATCATTTTAATCAACAAATTGGAATTAATCATTGGGTCCTTTCCGCTTATATCGATTATGTGCTTACTTTTTTATTAGGCCATGGCATCGCTTTTTCCTCTGCCAGTATTCTTTTCGTTGCCCTGTACTACCATTGGATCTCTTCTCATCAATTGGCTCGCTTTAGACGCCACGCTATTGTGCTTATTTTAGCTTTTAGCGCATTACTCACACCACCTGATGTCATCAGCCAAGTGTTATTAGCTATTCCTTTAATGTTTTTATTTGAATGCGCGGTATGGATAGGAAGGCGGGGAGAAAAGTGCATAGAACTTAGCAAGCCCTATACACCTTAAAGGAATGATTAAACTTCAGCTAGATCTTCTATTTCTATACGTGAAGGAACCACAGGCTTTGAGCTTTTCCCTTTGATTTGTTCAATGATTAAGCCTTCAATCTCTTCTAGAAGTTGAGGATTATTTTTTAGCTCTTCACGAACCGCTTCCCGCCCCTGGCCAAGCCTTTGTCCTTTATAGCTAAACCAAGTGCCTTTTTTATCAATAATACCCATTTCTGTTCCCAAGTCAATCGCTGTTCCTGTTCTAGAAATGCCCTCATTAAACATGATATCGAATTCAGCAACTTGGAAAGGAGGGGCCATTTTGTTCTTTACAACCTTTACTTTGACACGGTTCCCTACTTCTGTCCCTTCATTTCCTTTAATACCCGCGGTGCGACGAATGTCTAAACGAATGGAGGAATAGAACTTAAGCGCACGACCCCCTGTGGTTGTTTCAGGATTGCCATACATCACACCAATCTTTTCACGGATTTGGTTAATAAAAACTGCACATGTATTGCTCTTTGAAAGGGTAGCTGTTAATTTTCTTAAAGCCTGGGACATTAAGCGTGCCTGCAACCCTACAAAATTATCACCAATTTCACCCTCTAGTTCAGATTTTGGAACTAAGGCAGCGACAGAGTCGATGATGATCACATCAACGGCGTTGGAGCGAGCTAACGTTTCTGCGATATTCAAAGCCTCCTCTCCGGAGTCTGGTTGAGCAATGAGAAGATCATCGATCTTTACGCCGATCCTAGCTGCATAAGCAGGATCCAAAGCGTGCTCAGCATCGATGTAAGCGGCAAGCCCACCATTTTTTTGGGCATTGGCAACAATATGGATAGCTAAGGTTGATTTACCTGAAGATTCCGGTCCAAAAATTTCTACAATACGGCCCCTCGGAACCCCACCAATCCCCAAGGCAGCATCCAGCGTTAGAGATCCCGTGCGGATTGAAGAAATCTCGCGCTCAGAAGAGTGCTTACCAAAGGACATGATGGCCCCTTCACCAAATTGCTTTTTAATATGTGCAACGGCTAAGTCTAAAGCCTTTTTTCTTTCATCATGAATTTGAGCCATAAAACCTCCCTAAATGTTTAAAAGAGAATACCAGATTGAGGCCTGGCTTACCACTTGATTTTCTATTCTCCGTGTTCTGATCTGTTAAGATTCCTCCTTTCAAGTCCTTCTGCTTTCTTCGTTGAAGAAGGTTTTTTCACGTAAGTTTTCCAACTTTGATAAAGGTTGCGTTCCCTTGGGGTCTTTCAGACGCTCTAGGTTATGGGTAATAGAGATAGAAGGGCTAAGAGGACAGCTAGGAATAAAATTCACGGGAGTTAAATATTTCTCAACCTCTGGGAATGGATTTCTAGGATCATGGTGATGGTGTTCAGTTATCGGATACATATATTTCCTTTTAGTTGTGAGTATAGAAAAGCCCTAAAGTAGGATTCCATTTTGTTCTTCTTTTATAGAGTCTTGGGGTTCATTCAAAAGAGGACGGATTCATCGCCATTTCCTTGGTTAGTGATTATCTTCAGCTCCACCTCATTAAAGCTTTCGTTTTCGTCTTTAAATCCCCCCGTCAATGTTCTACACGTCTGTCTTGACCATTGTAGAGGGCCTTTAAACGACCTTCTGCTGATCAGTATTATTTTTAATTCACCGATTTTAGGCATTCTAGAAATGGATGGAAGGGGTGAAATGAGTAGATAAGGAACATAACCTCCTTTTAGAACAACTTTAGGAGTTATTTTAGCAGAAGAGACATTCACTTAAGAATGATTTAATGAAATAAAATCGTGGATCTTATTAAAAAACGATCTACTAAGCCAAAAAGCTATTATAACCAAGTAGACTTGTTGCCATAACAATTGGGAGTTTGATAAGTATTTCAGGCATGGATTGAATTGGAATTTTTCCTATAAAGTAATCATTTCTAAAAATTTATCACCAATTTAGAATTGCAAAATTTATAACAAAAAAGGATTCAATATGAAGTATTTAATGGTCTCATTAATAGCCACATTGTGTGCCTATGTTCTAAATATATTTGTTAAACAAAAGCCTAAGCCAATTTACTATGTATTTATTTTTATCATCGCTTTTTTATCAGGCTACTTTGGAAAAAAGCTAAATGCACATGAATTTTTTGATGAGACTCCTTTCCAATGGGGTTCCATTTTCAGGTTCCAATGCTCAAAGAGAGATAAACTGTTAAATTCATTATATTTCATGTCGAGTTGACTCATGAGCAAAGAGCTTACTATACAGAAAAGCTCAACTAATGCCGAAAGAACATTTAAAGATGCTAAAAACAAATATTGGTATCTACCTGATACCACTATTAGTAATGCTTCAAGGCATTGTATAAATGCAATTGTGGGTTTGTTGGTTCCAGGTAATGCCTTTCATAAGCTTATAGCCACATTAATATTAGGCTTAAAGGATATTGGTATCGAAATGTTAAAAGCTTTTCCAGTCCTTGGATGCAAGATGGGCAAGGTGAAGATGATAGCATCTTTTTTCTTCTTTTTGGCTATCAAGATATATTTTAAAGAAAAGCCGTTCTGAAATGCTAAATATGGGTCTAAATTGATATCCAAGCTCTTCTAGAATCGTCTTTGCCGCATCCTTAAGCTGCTAATCAATCGCCACCGCAATATCAATAATGCCTTTTCCTCCTAGCAGTGGTACTGACGTACTTCCAATATGCTCAATCGCTAATACCATGAGCGAAGCGGCTAGGCGCTGCTTTTATTTCTCAAAAAGAACTGGGTAACAGGAGCTGTAAGGTTTGGAAACATACGTCATTTTGCCAATTCAAATAAGTAGGCAATTTTCCCACGACGTTCCCAAGCAGCCAAAAAGTCTCCTAATGAATACCAAACAAGGGTTTCGCAGTTAGATGGAAAAGCAGGATCCATACAAAGAACTTGCTGCAACTGATGATCATAACCCGTAATCACCAAAAGGTGGCCATTTTTATAAGGTAGAGCGCTTCCCGGTAAAGGTCCTCTTACACTCACCACAACCGGAAAGCCTTGTAGAAGTCGATGATAAACATCCTGAAAACATGAGAGGAACTCTACCCAGCAATTCCAAGAAGGCCCCAGTAAAGAAGATGCTTCTGCCACGTTTAATACCCAGTTACCATAGATATCAAACTGTTGATCCCACGATTGCTCTGCAAAAAGCAAAGGGTCAATCTCCGGATCATTAAGCAAGTAACGTACAACAGCCGTCGTTGAGGTAGGGGAGCATAGATCTCGGTGCCTTGGATGATCTAAAGCCATTTGTGAGAGCCCAGCAACTGGCAAGGATACGCTTGTGTGCCCGTTAAACGCTGTCTTCTCTGAAGTCTTACTTGCATTAGTATAAACGTGTAAGGAATGGATATTTTCTAAAGCTGCGTCTCCATCTGCTTCAATTCTTATCTTAAAAGCAGTTGCTTTCTGCCCATTTAACACTTGAAAAAGGTCTTGATAAACACGTGTTAAGCCATTACCAGCAAACTCAGAGTTGCTTTTTTGCTCGTGAGCACCCCACAAGGCGTATTGAAGCCAAGGAGACCACTGATTGGTCTTAACTTTTATGTAGAAGCGATAAGTTCCATTGCTAGGCCTTTAGCATTCCAAGAAAGAGTGATCTCGTCAAAAGGTGATAGATGTTCTTCCAGCCATTCATGACTTACAGCCTGCTGATGAAGAATATAACCATCAACCTTAGCAACCAAATCAATGAAAGAATGAGTAATAATGTTTTTTTTAACATTAAACCTCTCTTTAAATGAGAATGATGATACTTACTTTGAAAGCTATAGCAATGACTTGCGAAGGAAATACATTTTAGCGCCTCTCGTATACCCTATCCTTTCAAATTCTATTTGATAACCGAGCCTTTGATAAAAGGGAAGGGCTTCCCAATCCATCGTACTCACGGTAGTAAACGAGCAAAGATTTTGTAAACCTTTTTTTTCGGCTTCCTTCATTAACTTAGAGCCCCATCCTTGATGACGAAGCTCTTGTTTGACCCAAAGCATATCTATATGCAGGCATCCGTAGTAGAAAATGCCATTAGCACCACCAACCACCATCCCATTATTATCTTTGATAAAAAGGCCAAAAGTTTGGATAGGCATCATTTGCCGTTGTCTAACAGCTTCATCATTAATTCCGTTAAACAAAATTGAAAGATCTTTTTCGTGAGGTTCGCAAGAAAATTCGATCTTCAATTCATGATTGTCATGTGAAGACTGATTCATTTTAGCTTATAAATTTTTCCATTTTATAATTGATCAGCTGTATTCCATCTTTTTCAACGACCTGCTCTTCTAAAACACTAAATCCCTTTTTCTCAAAAAAGGGCCTTGCAGTGATGCTGACATCTGAAAAAATACGTGGAATACCAATGAAGCGTGCCTCATCAAAAATTCTTTGCATCAGTGTTGAACCAACGCCCTTGCCGATCCAATCGTGATGACAGTAAAAGCAATCGATGTATCCACTATGCTCAAATTCGGCAAACCCAACAATTTCTTCATTAACAAGTGCCACAAAAGGTCTTGTCTTAACAAATTTTTCTGACCATTTTTCGCCTTCTAGACTAGCTTCAGGAGCCCAAACATCGATTTGCTCCTGCGTATAATCCTTCGCATTAATTTTGTGAATCGTATCATAAAAAATTTTAGCTAAAAATGGAGCATCTTGAGAAACATACCTACGAATAAAAATTCTTGCCATAGCCTAACCTCTTTCTTAGCTAATTTTTTTGGATTATTTAAGGGTAAATAATTTAGCTGTTTTCTAAAGAAAAGTAAATGCAACAATTTATTTCATTTAAGAATAAGAAGTAAGACAACAAAATGAAAGAAAAAATTTATTGATGAGCCCAAAACTCATTAAATTTTTAGGATTTTTTTCTTTTTATGGGTAACGTTCTAACCTTGTTACATACTGATATTCTTCGTTAGACATCCCTAATTCCAGCGTGAATTCTCCTGGATTATCACAAAGGTCATTAGGCCACATTGGTATCTGAGGTTTTAGTTCACAGTAAGCAAGGGTAAGGTGAGGGCGATAGGCATTTTCAGATTTATTCCCCGGTAATAAACCAAAATGTTCTAAAGCAACTAAGGCAGCACCATGCACTTTCATCAAGGGAGAATCCTTTTGTCCTCTTCCTACTGCAAGTTCAACCCATGTGAACCCATTTTCCCCCTTAATAAATGAAACCCCATCAAAAGAGAGGGAAAAAGGTTGAAAATGAGCATTAGCTAGCAATTCGCATGTTTTTTCCCATACTTTTCTTGCCAATTCATGAGAGGGATCTTTGAATTGAACGACTGTAATGTGAGGATACGACGTCTTAGAAAGAAGATATCTTGATTTACAATCGCCAAAAAGCTTTTGGGATGCATCAATGTACTTTTGCATTTGGTTTTCAGGGGGAGTTAAAACAATTGTATATGCCATAACATTATATCCTATATGTTATAAAGTTAATTAAAGAATCAATCACATGATCAGCCTTTTCCTGGAGGAACGGAAAATCTTTTTAATGCCTCGATATAAATATAGGGCTTTGGCTTATTTGTTCCTTCAACATCTTCATAATCATTGATATCACGAAGAAGCAAGTCCTAACCTAGTTTTTTGGGTATTTTTTTTTACCATAGCCATTTCATGGAGAAAGGGCGCTTTTAAATAAGCAAAAAAGCTAGCAGAAACGCTTCGTTTTTCTTAAACATAGAAGGCTTTTTTACAAAAATTAGTTAGCATAAAATCTATTTATTTCAGATTTCTACGGAAATTTTCCAGTTAAAAATGCATGAATCACCAGATCGGCTACAAAATGAGCGAGCATGGCTGCCCATAAGCTTTTTGACCAATATAACCAACAAAAAACCATACCAGGGATCCATTAAGAAGAAGGATTCGAAAAACATCAAAGCAGGAAAGCGTTGTTGGTTTAAAACATATTAGAGAAATGATGAAAAAAATGACAAAAATCTAATCACCTCTGATCGAGGCAGATGTTATTTTGTGTTTACTTGATAACGGCCATACAACACCTCAAGGAGGATTATGCCGCCTTGAGGGATATTTGGACAAAATATTCGTAGTTTGTTGATTTAAAAATAATCTACCTTAGTAGGTTTTTGTGATTGATTACTCTGTTAGCAAATCGTTGGTCTTATCAATTTCTCAACTGCTATGCTCAAATCATGATTAATGAATGTCTCAGCTGGCTTTAATCAGCTTGTAACCCATTTTTGTAAGTTCGATTTCCAATTTTATTTTTAGATTTTCGTAATCTCCCTCAAGATGATATCTTCCAACAGCATTAAAATCTCGTTCATCTAGATTGCATTGCCTTAAATTCGATAGAATTGAATCAATCATATGACTATCGCGAGAAGCTAGTCTTTTATCCTCGACGTTCTTAAATACTTGGTGCTCGTCTCCTTTAAATTTCTTTACCTGCATAATCGCTCCTTGGGCCGGTTGCGTATTTCCTGTGGCAAAAGCATGTTGAATTGCAGAGGTTATATTCTTGTCTACCCTTTTTTGATATTCATGAGATTTCTTATTCTCAATTAAAAGCTTAATCTGATCTGCCAAAGCTTGAGTTGGTTCATCAGGGACAGCCCGCAAACCATCTATATACTGCTGGGCAACAAGCTCCAGTCGTTCAGTAAATTCTTCATTCCATTCTGTCCATGTTGTGTGTTGTATTGCACCAACGATCCATTCTGCACCATCAATCAAATAGGATACAATACCCTCAAGAGTTGGGCCAGGAGAACTACTCAGATAACTATTCAATTGATCGATATAATTATTTGCTTTCCATAGAGCCACATTTCTAATGAAATTTTTCTTTAATCCTAAATATTCCGTTTCTTCTTTAACAACTTCTTCTGCGGCCTCTCTTGAAGCTCCCGTTTCAAGCCCACCAATTTCTTTTCCATTTTCAATAGCGTAGGAATGGAGGATTCTCTCTACAGAATTATCTTCTTCTATAGTACTTATTTCTTTCACTTCAGTGAACAATCGTTTGCATTTTTGCATTTTCTGAAAAATTTTTTCATTTAATGAAAAAGACTGATTTGTTGGAATCTCGTGTATTGTCCCAAATAAATAAGCGATCGTTTCATTTTTTTCATTTTTAATTTTGTAAAAACTTGCCATCCCTGTACCAACGAATGTTGTATCTCCTCCGGCAAAGGGTGAATTTTGAGAGGGTTGAACTATCATTTTTACTCCTTTAGTTAAAAGGATAACATTATAATATAAATTTTAATGTTTTAAAAGCGTGTTTTTTTATAGATTTTATAAATTATAAATGTTTTATGATTTTATCTCGGCTTGATAAAAGTTAGGCCTGAAACCCTTTGTGGAAAGAAGCAGGTCACCGATAACTTTCATGCAGGAGATCCAGATTTTTTCGATCTTGAGGCAAACAATCCAAGGATTACAACGGCATTGCAATATCCTTCGGGAGTTTGATTTTCATTCAACTGTAAATCAACGCTTAGGACAGCTGTGCATTTTTTATGCATCGTGTTGCACATAAAATGCATAGCTGCTGTTTGCTATACGTATATGTCATTATGCTGATATTATAGTTGAAACCCGCTGTTCCTATTACGGCAATGGAAGGAAGAGATACATTTGCAGCCCACGAAATCCACACACATAAGGGTGTGAATATTTCTAGCAAGCATAGAGAGCATGAAAGCCGATGAGATATTTGTATCAGTATTCAACTGTGTACGCCTGATTGGGAGAGTTTCCTCTTTTAGGATAGACATATTTCAGTTTGCCGTCTTTGACTAATGGGGTTAAATACTGCGTTACTAAATGTTTTTTATCTTTTCGGTTGAGGAATTTTGCAATTTCTTGAGCTGTAAGGGGTTTCCATGAGCAAAGCGCGTAAATTACAGATCGAACTTCTTCATTTTTAGATCTTTTAGTTAATTTTTCAATTTTTGACTTCAGTTTATCCGGTAACTTTTCTGCTTCCAAAAACTCCTCAGGTTGGTGGGTTTTAGGTTCCAACTGGTGGGTTTTAGGTTCCAACTGGTGGGTTTTAGGTTCCAACTGGTGGGTTTTGAACTCAGATTGCCCATCTTTCTTCTTATCTGATGTTGATTTTTCATCTGAAGAAATTTTACGAGAAGCTTCGGGGTGAATGGGTAAAGTCACCAAGAAAAAGCTTTGGTTCTCATCGGTTTCAAATTTAGGCGAAGGAGAACCATTGGCTACCATGGCATTATGGATTTTAGGAACGCCAGTGCAGCGACCTTCAGTCAAATGTAGCTCTTTAAGGAAATCCCCTATGCGTCTATTTCTATAGGTTCTGACGCGTACAGCTCCTTTGTTTAGATCTTCGATTTTAAGTGGAGGGAGGGGGCCTGGAAAAGACAGAACTTCAATACGATCATTGTGAATGCTAACCTCAATCGGTTCTCTTTGAGAATAATTTTTATGATAGACTGCATTAGCTAAAATTTCTTCTAAAGCAACATAAGGATAATTATAGAAACGGTCGGCTTCAGCGCGATCAGGGCGTTTACGTATTTCTTCCTTAATCAAAATTGATTGAAGATAGCGCAAGGCTTCTTTTAATTGTGTTTGGATCGGACCTTTAAAAATTTTTTCTGAAAAGCTATCCCCAATTTCGTCGTGAAATTCTACGATATCTATCTGAGTACAGGGGAAGAATTTCTCAGGTTGGTCATTGAACATCAAAAGACCAATATTCAAGGGTTTTAAGAATTCTTCTGGACCCTGAACAATTTGCATTTGGCGACACAGATTGGTAAATGACATTTTATCTACCTCAGTAATAAGGTCGCTTTTAACTTCGCGTAAAAAATCTTTTATTATCCCTAAATTCAGATCTGAGAGTTTAGCTTGATGGCAAATACGATCATCAAAAGGTACTTGATTGGCCATTTCGTGAAGTTTTTGAATGTCGCTTGTCTGAGCTTTCACCGTCGAAGAATTTCGTCTGATGAAATAAGCGTAAATTGCATTTTTCCCTAATGACTCTGGAGCTTGATAGGGCCTTGTTTGCCCACCCGGACACCAAACGACCAGAATCATTTTGTCTTGGAAAAGGATGGGTGCTACAACTGGATTGTATTGAGGGCGTATCTTGTGGTTTAATTCCAACATCTCTTTTTGAATGGAGTCGATTTTATTGGGCGATAGGCCAGCAGGAGGAAAAACTGGTTGGCCATTTTCTTCTTTTACGCCAATAATGAGATACCCACCCCCCCAATTATTAATATCGTTGGCGAAGGCTGACACTGTACGAATGAATGCTTCAGGATTCCAACCCTCTTTGAATTCCAGACGCTCCCATTCGACAATCTGTCCTTTAAGCAATTCATCAATGTTTATGGGAAGCGCAGTCATTAAATATCCTTAATTTATCCCAACAATGGAATCAGAAGTTAATTGATGTTTCAATTGATTTTTCTTTTTGAGAACCAAAATTAGCTTTTGCAATTTTTGGAGAGCTAGTGGGGAGGGTTTAGCTTTTTGATTTTCCCAACGATTAACCGTAGGAAATGAAACACCGAGCCTAACTGCGAATTGTTCCTGAGTCAAGCCCATTTCTAATCGCAATTTACGAATTTGTTGACCAATCTGTTTTTCAGCCCCATCTTGCGCATCAAATTGGAACATATAGTTATCTTTAGGTTTATTTTTCATATATCAGATGATATATTCTATAGCAGATTGGTAACAAGGAAAATATACTTTGAAAGTACCTCTATGGAACCACATCTCCATTTTGTCCCAAGCCTATTGTCAAATGGAAGAAGGCTGAGAGCCATTGCAGATGAGGTTTGGAACTGTCCACCTAATTCAACGTTCTATGAATTTATCGAAGATTATGCGATTAACCTAAAGATGAACAAAATGCAATGTTTCAATTTCTGACTATTATCAAAGGCACAAGGCGTTGCGGAGTTTCAAAGCGATCGGCAAATGACCTAATCCAAAAGCAATTGCTACTATGATATTGGCAATCCATAAGAGCCATTTCGAACGATTTGCCTTAATTTTAAATAACCTCACAAGAATGAAATAGAGCGTGGCCAATAAAATAATTGGAGTAAAACTTCTTCATTGATAGCTCCATAAATGGAAGCTAAAGCTCCAATCCAATATGGGGGGTGAATCTTGGAAAAGACTGAATTCGAAAAAGGGTGATATCAAGAAAATAGACGATTAGACCGATACAAAAACCTGCAATCATTCCTGGAAAAAAGACTTGGTTAAATGCATTTTTAACTGAAAAAGATTGTAATCAGTTTTTGATAAAATTTTTGTAACTCAAAGAGTAAGCTAACCCAGTGGTGATGATTAGAAGTGAGTTGAGGGTTAGAGCAGTAGGAGGAATACCTTTAAGATAATAAAGATAGGGAGGAATTGACCATGTACCTGCTAGGCATAAAACCCAAAGAAGAATAAACCATTTTTTAGGGGTTTGCTAATGTATAAAGAAGAATCGGTTATGTTTTCTTTTAACAACTTTTGAAACACTACTAGTAAGCCATTTGCAACAGTTGAAGCCCACAAATCATATTTTCCATCCCTACTTTTCAAGCATGGAGGCAACAAGGCACAGACTTCGTTGAAATAATCTTTAAAGAAAAAGAATCTGGGTGAGAGGATTTGAACCTCCGACCCCTTGCACCCCATGCAAGTGCGCTAGCCAAGCTGCGCTACACCCAGTTAGAAATTAGACGGCTGCAATACCTTCGAATTGCAGTTCAGACTTTTTAAACTCCTTAATAGCCACACGTGCACAATGCTCAATAATCTTCTCAAGCGGATCATTTGCAGTCACTTCAACAGCAGACATGTCGACGGAAATGGTTGCGGAAAATTGAGCACCACCCTTCATGCCTGTCGCTTTGAAAATAGCGTGAAGGCCATCTTTTTTTTTCACGATTCTCATGAAGCGGATAAGATTGTTTTCAGCTAAATTATTCATGCGACCTTTTAAGAGCTTTGGTAATAACGAATAAGTAAATCTAAGCCTTCTATTGATTCTCGTCAATTTGATTTTTCCTTGGATTTTATTGAAATTGAAGCAAAAATAGGTAATTTCACAACCTAAAAGGCTATTTATGGCTCCGTTTGAGTTAGAACCTTCATGGCAAGACGCCCTACAAGATGAATTGCAAAAACCTTATCTTCTTTCTCTAAAAGCTTTTGTCGAAAAGGAAAGAGCCCTTCATCCCGACACTATCTATCCTCCTAAAGAGCTTGTATTTAATGCATTTTGGAAAACCCCTTTCAATCAAGTTAAAGCCGTTATCGTTGGACAAGACCCCTACCATGGTCCAGGACAAGCCCATGGACTCAGCTTTAGTGTCCCGGTAGGAGTTCCTCCTCCTCCCTCCTTGCAAAATATCTTTAAAGAGATTCAAACAGACACCCATCAGCCTTCTCAATGTAAGGAAAATCTGATTCCCTGGGCTAGTCAAGGGGTTCTGCTTCTCAACGCTATCCTTACCGTCCGAAAGGGAGAACCCCTTTCTCATCAAAAAAAAGGATGGGAACAGTTTACCGATGCTGTGATTCGAAAGCTTACAGAGTCACCTGCGCCCCTTGTCTTTCTTCTATGGGGTAAGTATGCTCAGGATAAATACCTTAATGCCATGTCCCCCGAAAAACATTTTCCCCATCTTGTTCTAAAGGCCCCTCATCCCTCACCCTTTTCTGCCCACAGCGGCTTTTTCGGCTGCCGTCATTTTTCTAAAACCAATGAGTTCCTAGAAAAGCATGGAAAAAAGCCTATCAACTGGTAAAAAATCTTGATAAAATTCAAAAAAAGATCCACATTAAAGATATAGAGGTTAGGGGATGAAAGGCCCTCACACCCTACACAAGACTTCTTCTCTACACTATACTTGAAAACGTTTAGTTTCACTTCGATTCAAAAAGAAGGTGAGTATGGATGAGTTAAAGAAAGTTTATCTTTACCGCAAAGAAGAAGAAACAAAGCCTATGATTAATGATAACGATTTACAAATCCAAATGACTGAAGGTGAAGAAATAAGGAAAGGCTTTGACTTTAAGAGTATTTACCATCAATACCTCCACGATGATGACGCTTTAACTTTTGAAGAAACTGCAGAGCCTAAAAAAACTCTAAGAGAATTGGATGGCGCATATGCCTCCTTACGAGAAATTCATGATCAACTGAGCGAAGTTTATCACGAACTTATTCATGCGCAAAGTAGAGAATAAGGTTTCCCGTGACCAGAATTCACTTACCTATTAGATTCAAATAAATTTGTGGTTTATTGTTATTTATAAACAATTAAAATATAATTAAATTATAGATCCTTTTAAATATTATAAATTAGGATAATCTAATGTTAGTCGAGAATGATTTAAAGAGACTTTTCGATGAGCTCAAGTTACTGAAGTCTACTCATTTTTCATTGAATGGTTTTAATATATCAATAAAGATTCTAGAACATCCTTCAAAAATTTATCTTGGTACGACTGTTTACTTTGGCGGTAATTACATTCCTAAAAGCGTTAGAAACTGTGTAAGCCGCAAGGCACCTTTTGACCATTCTTTCATCAACACCTATCTTACCATTGATGAAAACCAATTTCAGGTTGCGCTTAACTATACTGGGGATACAGATTCATTAAACGCTTTTAAATTTCGCCAATTGATTGAAGAATTTTCCTACCTTGCTCAAGAATGGCAGCAATTCCTCGATGAACATGATAAAAATGATCTTGTTTATGTAAGAGCAAAAAAATAGAGGTTATCTACTAACCTCTATTTTTAACCATTTCAACTAAAAATTCTCCCAAAGCCTTTAATTCATCGGTTTCAATTTCCAGCTCTTTCAAATAATGGTAATATTGATTAATTTCCTCGTGGAACAATTCTTTCGTTTTGTCTTTCCCCATGAAATGAATAACGTTCATTTGTCTCTTTTCTTTCGAGTCGGCATCGTAATCATCGATATCGTCAGCGATTTGAAAAGCCATCCCATAATGATAGGCAGCTTTTTTTACTGATGGAAGCTTCGATAGATTTCCTCCACCAAAAAGCCACCCTAAAACGAGAGCGATCTCGAATAAGGAAACCGTTTTCTTATTTGTTGTTTCCAAAAGAATTTCTTGGGTATTTTCAGGCGGGAAAAGATCTAAAAATTGCCCCCCAGTTGCGCCATGAACCCCTGTATTAAAAGTGGCATTTTCTAACGCTAGGATTCCAATCTTTTCGGCTAAGGGATGGGCCTGTTCTTGCAAATAACGTGTATTTCTAGCCAAACATTCATATCCTGCGGCGATTAAAGCATAACTGGTTAAAAGAGCAGAAGCCTCACCATACTTCAAATGGACTGTTTCACGGTCTCTTCTTTTCTCCTCATTATCCATACAGGGAAGATCATCTGCAATCAAAGAAGCCGTATGAAAAAACTCAACAGCAAGAGCTGCTTCTACAACCGAATGTTTAGAAGAAAGGGCATTGGCAACCATCATGACAATTGCAGGCCTAAAGCGTTTACCATCACTTGTTAGAACATATTCGCAAGCATCGTATAAAGCTGTCTTTCTTCCAAATCGAGACAAGGCTAAGTTAATTTCATTTTCAATGATTTTCTTATATGGCAACAAAATTTTTTTTAAATCACTCATTCGTTATCTCTTGAATATTTAAGAAGAAGATGTTTTTACAAGTGTGCTAGAGGGAATGATTCCTCCGATACTCAGACAAGGATAGATGAAGGTTTTTTGACCTGTAATCGTGCCAGGTAAAAGAACACTGTTACAGCCGACTTGAGTAAAATCTCCCAGGATGGAGCCAAACTTTTTCAAACCTGACGAAATTTGATTGCCTTCATTACGAATCACGATTTCTTGGCGATCTAATCTTAAGTTCGCACATTTAACACCAGCACCTAAATTGACATGATTTCCTAAAATTGAATCGCCTACATAGTTAAAATGGGCGACGTTGGCGTTGTTTAAAAGAGCGACATTTTTTAACTCAGATCCTATCACACAATGATTGCCTGTTATCACATTTCCTCTAATGTAGGCTCCTTTTCGTATTTGGCAATTTTCTCCAATAATACAAGGACCTTGAATAAACGCTCCAGGTTCCACGATTGTTCCTTTGCCAATAGCAATGCTCTCTGGATGAATTAAATGAGCTCCTGGATGAATTAAAGCATTTATGCTGCCTAAAGGATATTGCTTGAGGTAAGTCTTAATGTTTTTAATTACATCCCAAAGATACTGACAATCGTTAAACAATTCCACATGCTGATAAGACGAAAGATTAAATAAAGATTGGTTTTTTACAAGTAGGTCTAAGGACATATCAACTTTCCACATATCTTGTTGAAGAAGATAACATTAATAAAACATTTTGTCTTCTTCTTCTTGCGGTGTGGAAATGTTTATAGCAACAGGGGTTATACACGGTTCATAACTTGTCAGTATTCTGTTAATAAATGCTGTTTTATTGACAATAGAGGAAGAAACAACCATTTATGATCACCTCAATCAGCAAGTTATCAACGAAATTCGATGAACAATTGAGGACTTATCAACGCAAAAGCTAAAACGCTCTCTTGAATGATGAAATGGCAAAATGGTAGATGATTAATTTAGCCTTGGCCAAAAAGCTATCTAAAATTCACTTTGCCGACTGGGAAGAAGGTGAGTTTAAACGGTGGGCTATTAATAAAAGGCATCCTTATAGAGGATCTCTCTTATTTCTTTGGTCATACAGATGAAAACAGCTCTAGCTGTTCTATCTGCTTTATCTCTAGTTGTTTTAAGTTTAGCGGTGATGAAGTAAGAACCGTGATGGCTGCGAAAACATAAGAAAAGTCCAAACAATTGGGAAAGTGAGAGCTATCTAAAAGATTAATTTCCCTTAACGAAGTTCTCGTTTACAAGGAAAAAGGCATACTCCTTCAGCTTTTTATGGGCTTGAAGTTAAGGTTTTGCCTAATTGATTCATGATTTAGTAACCAAGAAAAACGCCTTTAGCAATTGCTTTCTCCCTCCTTTTTTCCTATTATTTATTTTTTTTTGAATTGATCAGCAATCCACATGAAGGTAAGGATACCTGCATAGATGATAATTCTTGCAGGATTGCCATATACTGCTTCTATAAGAGAAATGATAAGGGCAATTGCAATGATTGCCCAAGTAAAAAAAGTTTTCATAATGTTAATCCCAATATGGGTCACATGGTGACCTATGTGGGATACGATATCTGCAAAAGGTTTCACGCACTTTTGATAAATGTTTCCCCCGTTACAGCACCAGTAGCAACCGTCTTTAAGCAAGTCTACTGCAAAGAGGCAGCCAGTTTGGCAATCCCAACGCTTAAATACTTTCGCACACCATGCCACCAAGTGCACATTTTATCAATATCATTATAGCCTTGGAAAGGGGGCTAATACCTAAACTCAAGGCCTTTGATTTAACATCAAAGACAGAGGAATGATTAGCAACGTGATTCTTCAGAAGCCCAATAAAAATCTTGAGCGCTTAGAGATTTTTTCCAAAAACGAGGCGCATTCAAGCTTGCTTGGCCCATTTTATAGCCAAGCCATTTGGCTCCTGATTGAACAATCGCATAGGGAATCAGGTAAGGTTTTTGGCGTAATAACTTCCATAAAAGAGTCTGAACATAGGCCTTGCCTCTAATAGTGTCTTTTCCCCCTTTGGAGATGAGGCTTTCGTAAGACTTTCTAGCGAGCCCTGTATCAAAGCTTCTTAGGAACTCTTGCTTTAAGCAATAGCGATGGGAATGCTTTGCAATTGCTTCTGCTACATAGGCAATCGAATAACCGGCATTAAGCAATTTAGCCGCAGCTACCGTGTCTTCTCCAATGAGTACTGGGGAGAATCCCCCTACCGATTCTAAAGCCTCGTTGGAATAAGCGGAAAAGGAGTTAGAGCAAAAATAAGTATAGCTACCATACTTTTCTAAATCTTTTAGAGATCGAAGGTGGCTTTCCGCTGGATAGTTAAATTCCCTAGCAAAGCTTTCGAAAATATCTGCACCATCATGGGCAATTTGTCGACCATAAGCCAAGGCCGCTTTTCCGTCCACAATAGGTTTAATGAGATTCTCTAAGGAATAGTCATCACAAACATAGGCATCGGGGGTAGCCATGACGATAATATCCGTTTTGAGATAGCGTCTAGCTTTTTCCCTCGTACTTCCATGGTTAAATTGCAACCTTGGAATAACTAAAGTTTCTGCTCCTAATTGCTGCGCGAGCTCGATAGTACCATCGTTAGAAGTTGAATTAACCACAACCACACGTGGTTTTAAAGGAGAGTTCAAGTAAGGAGGAAGACAATGAGGCAGGTGATGCCTTGCATTGTGAGTAATAATGGCAACGCCGACACTTATAGACATGTTGAACAAGCCACTTGATAAAGGGTTTCATAATAACAAGCCAGATCATCCCAAGCCTGAACTTCATTCCAAGATAAGCTATCAGCGTTTAGCAAATCAGTATTAATGCGTACTTTGGGCTCTGGAAATTCTTTTTGCTGGCCCAATTCATATTCGCATTCTAAATCTAATCTCGCACGCATTTCAGCTGCGAAACGTGCTGTAAAAGCCCCTTGCGATTCAGGATATCCGCTTGGGTTCAATTTAACAAAACCTGGTTTATTGTCAATCTGCTCAGCAAATTGTCGATAGGCCTTGGCTAGCAATGAAACATGAATATTGTCACGAACGTAGGCTGGCATTGATACTAAAACGGGTTTTTTAGAAAACCAATTTTGCATTAAAAAAGAAGTAAAACGAAATTCTTCATAAGGTCCAAAAGGATTTGGGATGACAAATTTAGCTAATTTCATTTCTAAAATTTGGCAATAATAGCGAAACATTTCGGAGGTTAATCCCTTAGAAAGCCCATAAGGAGAAACAGCTCTTAATTCATCTGAGCCCGCTCCTTCATTTTGCTCAAAAACGCTCCCTGTTAAAAGAACTCGATTACAGCCTTGTTGTTGAAGGGTTTTTAAAATGCGTTTGAGATCGCCGCCAACGTTATTTTCAAGGGCTGAGACCGGATTAAAATCAGGGCTTTTATAATTCGTCACATCTGCAGCATGATGGCAGAAGAGATCCCATTTTTTACTTAATAAGACATTGAAGAAGGAGTCACTACCGAAAGAACAATCATAAATGCTCTCGATGGATGAGCGATTAAGGTTGATACGATCCAGCCTTAAGTAGGTATAGGTACTTAAAGGACTTTTAAAAATAGCTGTAACAGAATGTCCTGCTTTGACTAGTTCTTGAACAAACCACGCTCCTGTAAAAGAGCTTGCTCCTGTAAAAAGTATATTCATATTTAAAAGCCCTATCAATCTTCTTATTTATGATATTGTTTAATTTCACCAAAAAAAATAGCATGTCTTCTATTTAAGCAGCAAAGATTGATAATAGAAATAGCTTCTTCCATCATTTGTTCTTTAGGCTTGCAATCTTGGGCTTTACTAAATAAAATCACTAAACTTAATCCATATTAATTTGAGAAAATCATGACTTCATTAGCTAATATACCAGTTTTTATACTCTGCGGAGGCCTAGGAACAAGAATTAAGGAAGAAACTGAACTAAAGCCAAAACCGATGGTACCAATAGGCAATCATCCAATTTTATGGCATATTATGCATGTTTATCGAAGGCATGGTTTTAAGAAATTTGTGTTATGCACAGGGTTTAAATCTGAAGTCATTAAGGATTACTTTTTAAATTATACTTCAAGGCATAGCGATTTTACGGTCGATCTTAGCTCTCGTGATGTCAGCTATCACTCAGTCCATCACCATGAAGATTGGCAGGTTACTGTGGCCTATACAGGCGAGCTAACAATGACAGGTGGACGTTTAGCGATTGCTGCAGAAAAATACCTTGGTGATGCTGAACATGCTGCTGTAACCTATGGCGATGGCCTGACAGATGCCAATTTAAAAGAAGAGTTTGAATTTCACTTAAGCCATGGTAAGCTAGGAACAGTTCTAGGCGTTAACCCCCCTTCGCGATTCGGTGAAATTTGTCTTGAAGGTGATACAGTAGCACAATTTTCTGAGAAACCCGATTTTCATGAAAAATGGATTAACGGGGGCTATTTCTTCTTTAAAAGAGAGTTTTTTGATCATTATCTAAAAAAAGAAGAATCCTGTGTTCTTGAGAAAAAACCCCTTGTCAAGCTAGCGGAAGATAAACAATTAAATCTTTATAAACACCAAGGATTTTGGGCTTGCATGGATACACAGCGCGATCGCGACGAACTTAATAAGTTGTGGCAATCAGGCCAAGCACCGTGGGCTCCATCTATTCCTTCAATTTCAGCTTCAAAAATTTTTGAAAAGGCTAAATTATCATGAAAAGAGTATTTGTAACAGGGCATAAGGGCTATATCGGCGTTCATTTAGTTGACTTACTAAAGGCTCAAGGACACTACGTTGCTGGTTGTGATCTCAATCTTTTTGAAGGTTGTGAATGGGAACCCTGCGTCTCTACCGATGTAGAATATCTTAAGGATTTTAGAGATCTTACTATAGATGAACTAAAAGGCTATGATTCGATCATGCACTTGGCAGCTATTTCAAATGACCCAATGGGGGACCTTGATCCTGAAGTCACTTATGGTATCAATCGCGAAGGTACTAAAGCTTTAGCAGAAAAAGCGAGAGCTGCTGGTATTCCACAATTCCTTTTTTCTAGTAGCTGCTCAATCTATGGCAAAGGCGATAAACTCGATATTGATGAATCAGGGACAACAGCACCTTTAACCGCTTATGCATCATCAAAAATTGCAGCAGAAGAGCATTTAAAGAAAATTTCGGACGCTAGTTTTAAATCCGTTTGCTTGAGAAATGCAACAGCATACGGTCATTCAGCTATGTTGCGCATTGACCTCGTCGTCAATAACCTTTTAGCTTGCGGTCTAAGTCGAGGGGATATCCGCGTCATGAGCGATGGTTCTCCTTGGAGGCCTCTCATTCACTGTAAAGATATTGCAAGAGCGTTTATTGCATTTTTAAATTATGAAACAAATAATCCTTTTATCGTTGTCAATGTGGGTAGCAATAGCGAAAACTATCAGGTTAGGGACGTTGTGAATGCGATTCAATCTAAAATTCCTCAAGCTAACGTTGTTTATACAGGCGAAGTTGGGGCAGATCCTAGAAATTATCGCGTTAATTTTGATAAACTATCTCAGCTGCTACCAGATTTCCAGCTAGAATATAACTTAGAAAAAGGTGTAAACGAATTGCACGAAAAACTGCGGAAATATGGCTTCAAATTAACCGACTTTGATGGAGATCAATTCGTTCGTTTAAGAACGTTAAAAAAACGCTTAAGTAAAATAACAGGGTAACTATGCTTTTCCATCCTACAAAACTTCCTGGAGCCTATCTGATCGACTTAGAAAGAAAAGGTGATGAACGAGGCTTTTTTGCACGATTTTTTTGTACAAAAGAATTTGGCAATCAACAACTGGAAACAAATTTTATTCAGGTCAACAACTCACTCAGTGCCAAGAAGGGTACCTTACGAGGGATCCACTATCAATTAGAGCCAAAAAGTGAAGTAAAGATTGTACGTTGCATCAAAGGAGCGCTTTTTGATGTCATCGTCGATCTAAGGCCCAAATCGGAAACTTTTGGGCAGTGGTTTGGAGCTGAGCTATCCGCTGAAAATAGAAGAATGATGTATGTCCCACGCGGATTTGGCCATGCCTTCTTAACACTTGAAGATGATACTGAAGCTCTTTACATGGTTTCAGAAGCTTATTCTCCAGAATACGAAAGAGGTTTGCGTTGGGATGACCCAAGGTTTAATATTGAATGGCCAATAACTCCTGAGGTTATATCTGATAAAGATAAAAGCCACCCTCTTTTTGATGCCAGCTACCATTTGAAGACCCATGAAAAAGTATAATGTCATTGTGATTGGAGGAGGAATTGTAGGGCTAGCTACAGCCTTGCAAATCCTTAGAAAGAATCCTCAAGTGTCTTTAGCCATTTTAGAAAAAGAGGGAAAAATTGCCGCTCATCAAACGGGCCACAATAGTGGAGTTATTCACTCAGGGATTTATTACAAACCTGGATCCTTAAAAGCTAAAAACTGTATTGAAGGGGTAAATTCTCTCTTACAATTTTGTGAAGAAAAAGGGATAGGCTACAAAAAAGTGGGAAAGGCAATAGTCGCTTTGTCTGAGGAAGAACTACCAAGGCTTTACGAACTTGAACGAAGGGGTAAGGCTAATGGAGTGCCTGGGTTGAGATTGATTTCAAAAGAGGAATACCAAGAAATTGAGCCTGCAGGCCATGCCCTAAAAGCTCTCTACTCTCCTGAAACTGGGATTATTGATTTTACTCAGGTAGCTAAGGCCTACGCAGAAGAGATTAATCAACGCGGCGGTGTTATTCTATTAGGCCAAAAAGTGACTCAAATTTACCCTTACGAAGGAGCAACCATTATTTCAACAGATCAGGGTGAGTATGAGGGGGATTGGATTGTCAATTGCGCAGGATTACATGCCGATCGTGTCGCTAACCTAACGGACAAGCATATTTCGAGAAAGCAGATTATTCCCTTTAGAGGAGAATATTATGAACTTGTGCCAGAAAAAAGCGATTTAGTTAAAGGGTTGATTTATCCAGTTCCTGACCCAAAATTTCCTTTTCTTGGTGTACATTTAAGCAAAACGATGGATGGGCGTATTGAAGCAGGCCCCAATGCCGTTTTAGCATTATCAAGAGAAGGGTATAGAAAAAGCCATATCAATTTTAAGGATATTAAGGATTATCTTTCTTATTCAGGTTTTTGGATGATGGCTGCTCGTTACTGGAAGATAGGCGTTTATGAGCTTTATCGCTCTTTTAGCAAAAAAGCCTTTTTGAAATCGCTTCAGAGGTTAATTCCTTCTCTAGAAGAAAATGATTTAATCCCTGCAGAGGCAGGGGTACGATCTCAAGTTGTGCTGCCAAATGGGACTATGCAAGATGATTTTTTAATTCACTCTAAAGATAAAATAATCCATGTTTTAAATGCTCCCTCTCCAGCAGCAACATCTTCTTTATCTATTGGATCTACGATTGCGTCTTACCTCGCTTTTTAAAAGAGGGCTAGAGTCTCAACAGGTCGATCATGCTCACAAATAGGGAGAGCTGCTTCAAATAAGCACTCCCTATAACTAATACCAAAAGTTTTAAGTTGGCAAGGTTTGTGTTGGAGCAGTCGATCATAAAACCCTTTTCCATACCCGAGTCTAAAATGATTTTTATCAAAAGCAATGCCTGGGACAAAAAGAAGGCTTATCGCTTCCAATGGTATCATTAAGCTTTTTTTTGGAATTGGCTCATATAAGCCCCAGCGATTTAACTCTAAATCATCTTTAAGCGATCGAACGAGGTAATAGTTAAGCTTATTCCCTTCTATTTTAGGAAGGGCAAGACGTTTTGAATTTGCCAAAAGATGATTTAATTTAAATGTATTAATCTCATTTCTAAAGCTTGCAAAAGAACCAACGACGCCTTCTTCTTCACAAAAAAATTCCAAAAATCGGTCTTGAGCTTCTTGTTGCCGATGTTTAGGGATTTGCAGCCGTTTTAAAAGAAATGAAGATCTTAACTTAGCTTTCTGGTTTACCATGTTGGTAATTGACTTTCTTTAAAAAGTTGCCTTCAGCGTCAAACAATGTAGCAACGCCTTTGCCGTCAACCACATGACTCATCGGTTGGCGTTCTTTTTTGCGATAATAATCACCTTTAACAAGTTTTCCTTGGTCGTATTCTTCAATGAGCATAAGGTTTCCGTCTCGATACCATGCTGTCGAAAGTCCATTTTTTTCATTTTCGCTATAAGATCGTTGGCTTTCCATGGCACCGTTATCATACCAAGTTTTAACGCTACCTTGAATTTTTCCTTGATACCAAGTGATAGACATTTTAGGGAGAGATTCTTGCTCTAAATCGCGTTGAGGATAAAAGATGATTTCTTCCCCATGTTTTAAATCATTTTTCATATGATAAACTCGAGAAAGTAGGCCATTTGGCAAAAACATGAGGACTTCTCCCTCTAAAAGCCCATTTTTATACTCTTGTAACTCATTCAGGCTATCTTTACCGAATGCAGCTCGGTAACCAGAACCCTTTTCAATTTTAGAAATTTGTTCCCCTTGAATGTTATAATATTCTGCTTGTAGAAGCCGACCTTTCACATATTCTTCACGAGCTGCAATAGATCCATCCTGCCAATAACGAAAGGACTCTCCTGTTTTGACACCTGCCTTAAATTCAGTTTTTTGTAAAAGATCACCATTTTCTAAATAGATACACAAAAAACCGTTTACTTGATTAGCTTCATAAGGGACTTTCTTCCAAACGGCCCCAGTGTTGTGATAGTAGGTTGAAAGACCGTTAAGCTCTCCCTTACAATAATTAATTTCAGCAATTAATGTGCCATTTTCGTCCCATGCTCGAGTGATGCCATCAAAAATCCATGTTTTTTCTGCCGCTGTATTAATATCTGCTGATCCCCCAATGGTGCTGCCTTCTACTTTTAACTGGCCATTCGGATGCCATTCTTTATAAAAGCCACATGCTTGGTTATTGAGAACTTCTAAATATTGCTTTGGATAGCCATTTGGATGATAAAGAGTAATAATAGCTGAGATGTTACCTTGGGGATCCCGACTAAAGACCCTCATAATTTTTTGGTAGGGCTGAGGCTTAAGGTAGTCAATGCTAGCGTATTGTTTAAGTCGTTCCGGAGTGCGGATCATCTCAGTTAGACCATCGCGGTCCACCAAATTGATGCAATTCAATTCAGGGCAGTAGGCATCGTTAGTTTGATATCTTGAACTTGAACAGCCATGAAGGATGCATAAGCAAAACAAGAAAAAGACAATTCGATTCACTATAGAAACTCTCGTTTTAATAATTTCATATTTAGAAGAAAAACTTCGTTTTTGTCGGCCGCTCGTTTTTTATCCAATTTGAACTCTAACACAATGAGCTGTGGACGGTTAGAGGGAGGCTCAAAAGAACCTATAGAAATCCCTTCAACCCTCGTGAGAATTTTTTGAAGATCACTTACATTGATCTCCACGGGATGAATGAGAGTTTCGGTTGTTTCTTGGAACTGAGGGAAAGTTTGAACAACACCTTCGGAAAATTTTAGACTATTTCCTCCCCCTGTTAAGAATTCTAAGCGTTTTTTGATAAGCTCATCATCTGGGAGATTCTTATGGTTTACAATTTTCTGCAAGGCTTCGATTTCAGGCTCAAGAAAAGTTAAAGTTTCCAGGTGTTTATCGATATAGAAGTGATCAGCATCCTTAAAGTGATTAATGACTGAAATGTTGTTTGCTTGCCGTTTTTCTTGAACTAAGGCTAAGTGTTGCACCTGCTCCAGGTGTGCATCTAAATCATTTAAAGAACCTAGCTTTGCATAAAATTGAAAAACGACAAAAAGAAATGGGATCAGGCAAAGCACCATCACATAAATGAGGATTCGTTGGAAAGGTATATTTTGTAGCATCATCCCCTCAATGGTGAAAGATATTGAGTTTTATCCTTTAAGAAAAAGGATGTTCGGTATCTGCCTCGATTGGCACTCCATTTTACCTCGCCCTTCGGATCAATCATGTCATTAGGCGCAATCAAAGCATCATGAAATTCACGAGCGATGCGAGGGGAGGCTGTACTAAATTCTAAATCAACCTTCACTTGGTATTTTTCATTTTTCTTGTTTTGTTCAGGTCGTTTCACTAGGGCATATCCAAAATTTTCAATCGTGAGAGGTAGGCAATCCGTTTGCCCTTCGTCACATTGAACTTTTGGATGTGTGCTTAACCAAGCTAAAACGTCGCTTACACGAGGAACATTTGGTTGAAGGGGAAAAGTGTCTGGGATTGATCTGATCTCTGTCTCTAAAAAATCCAATCTTTTTTCTATGCTTTCTTGTGATAATTCTTGGATGGGCCTAATGCCTTCGCTAAGCTTCTCGTTAGGATGTTTGGTCTCATAGCTTGCTTCAAATTCTTCGTATGGCTTTTGGATTAACGATAACATTGAAAGGTAGCTCTCTTTAATTTTATCGCGACGGTAACCGAGATAAGATTCTCCAAATAAGTAAAAAGAAAGCGCCAATAGTAGGGAAAGACCGGCATACATAAGTAATGGTTTTTGATAACGTTTCCATGGCGTTGGATAGGCAAATTCATTTTTTCGAAAGTTAATGCCGATAGCCGTTTCTGGTTGAGCAATTAAAGCTAAGCCTATTGCAATGGCAAAACGCTTTAAATTTGAGGGGCTTTCATTAAGAAACTTATCCTGTCCAATGTCTATAAAGGGATCATCGACAATTGTTTGTAGCTGCCTTTGAACAACATCTAATGCCCCTACCCCCGTCATAAATAATTGCGCTTCTTCTTTTAATTTTGTCTCTTTAGAGGCAGAAATCATTTTCCAACCAAGTTCTTGGCTAAGTTTTTCAACAGCTTTTGAAAATTTTGGATATGTATCTTTGAGCGTTGTTGATGAGCTAAGCTGAGATAGGGCTTCTTCGTTTAGATGCTCTTGTGTGTCTTGAAAATAAGCCTCATCTAAAAAATGATAACCAAGTTCTGAACCATGAGAGGCGAGCAGTTTTCCTTCTCGTATAAGGACACAAAGAGATTCAGAATAGCCAATATGAATGCCAAAAGTTGGTTTTTCGGTTGCAGTAACATAAGAAGCAAAGGCTGTTAGTGCGATGGGGTCACAGGATATGATTTCAGGGGAAAGTTGTAATCCTTCCAGTTGTTCGATATGACTTTGAACATCTTCTTTTCGTGTCGCTAAGATAGAAAGAAGAGTTGTGCCATCTTGCTTTTCAATGATCATTTTATCGATAAGAGCATTTTCAATAGGATAGGGCAGAAGAGGTTCTGCTTGGAAAGGATAAGCTTCTTCAATATCTTTATCTCGAGTAAGCTTTAATCTTATTCTCCTTACAAGGACTTGATACGCATCTAGCCCAGATACAGGGAGGTATTCGCCTGTAATGTCTTTTGCGTCCTTTCCTTCAATGTAAAGCGGTTTTACATTTTCAATTTCTTTAATCGACTTCTGCTCAAGACGCTCAAGATGAATATGGCCTTTTTTGTTGGTTAAAAATGCCGCTAGAAGTTGGTCTCCATCAAGGTCGATTCCTAGAGTTTTGTCATCTGACGGTATGTAAGACATAAAGAATAAGAGCTTTTAGAGTTAAATTTAAAATAATAGCAAAATAAAACAGCTGCCACAAGGCTTTTAATAAGTATTGCAAAGGGAGGTAATTTTAACTATATCCTTTAGCTTTTCACTCCATGACAGAAAAAACTTTTTAAGTTATACTCTTTGTTTTACAAGGTTATAAAATGCTTGCAGAAGTTATTTCACTCTTATTCCAGATCTATATGATCATGATCTTTATTCGTATTTTGGGATCCTGGGTTCCAGAATTTCAAACGACTAAACCTATGCTTTTTGTCGCTTACTACACAGATCCCTATCTAAATTTATTTAGAAGGATTATCCCCCCTATTGGCTTTATAGACATTAGCCCTATCTTCGCATTCATTGCCCTTCAGATTATTCGATCCTTTTTATTAGGGCTGTTATGAAGAAATTTGAATTAGGAAAATTAACACTTCCATCAAATATTTTCTATGCCCCTCTAGCTGGCTGCTCTGATTACCCTTTCCGAAGAATGTCCGCAAAATACCGTCCGGGATTGATGTATTGTGAGATGGTAAAAATGGATGCGATTGTACGTAACGATTCTAATACCTACCATCTTCTCGACTACGATGCGAGCATGCACCCTATTGGAGGGCAGCTATGTGGTTCGAAGCCAGAAATTGCTGGGCAGGCCGCAAAAATCATTGAGGACTTAGGATTTGATGTGGTTGATTTAAATTGTGGTTGCCCAGTTGATAAGGTAACTAAAGATGGTAGCGGTTCTGGAATGTTAAAAAATCCCAAACTAATTGGTGATGTTATTGCTAATATGGTAGCAGCTGTCAAGATTCCCGTGACTGTAAAAATTCGCGCTGGTTGGGATGATGATTCCATTATTGCGGCTCAGATTACTAAAATCGCAGAGGAAGCTGGTGCACAAGCAATCTGTATTCATGGCCGGACAAGAGAACAGGCTTATAAAGGCCCTGCAAACTGGGATCACATTAAAGCTTGTAAAGAGGTTGCCAATAAAATTAAAGTCATCGGTAATGGCGATGTCTTTGATGCTGAAGCTGCAATGAGAATGTTGGCTTATACAAACTGTGACGCAGTTTTAGTTTCACGGGGAACATTGGGACAGCCCTGGATAGCTGAAGATATCTATGCGCTACAAGAAGATCAACCTTTACCGGAGCGATCTTTAGACCATGCTAAAGATGAACTGCTCCAGCATTTTGAAGAAACCCTGCGCTATCATAATGAAAGACGGACGGTGATTGAAATGCGGCGAGTTGGGTGCTGGTATCTAAAAAAATCGGCTCAGACAAAAAGTTTTAGGGAAAGGATTAGTAAGGCTCAGAATGTTCAGGAAGTGCGAGAGCTAATCTTATCCCTTGAGGGGCTTTCTGGCGATGAAAGAAGTTGAAATGCATGCTTTAGTTTCAGGTCATGTTCAGGGCGTAGGCTTTCGCTTTACCACGCTTACACATGCAAAACGTCTAAATTTAAAAGGTAAGGTTCGCAACTTGCCAAATGGTAAAGTTGAAATTTTTGCTCAAGGCTCACCGGAAATTTTAGAAAAATTTTTAGAGTTATTGAGAACAGATTCTGGAGCAGCTGACGTCTATTACATTGAAAAACGCCTCTATGCCATAGAGGCAATTTGTGTCGATTTTATCATAGAAAGATAACCCTATAAGAGAAACCTCAACTTAGTTTCTCAAGCCACCAAGCATAGGATGGTAGGGTAAGAATTTTATCGGCGATCTTATTAGAAATAGGTAAAATTATGCGTTTTTGAGCATTGCTAAACCAATCTAGAGCCAACTGATTACCTTTCTCTAGCTCACATTTTAATACAAGCATCATTTCTAGCTGATCAGCATCATGAGCGATTTTAGATTCCATTGTTGCTTTAGCATTATATTCCTCAATAAGTTGAACAATCTCTTTTCCGATCTGGTACTTAGCCGAAAGATCATCTAAAACCTGTTCCAGGTTATCTTGTACATATTTTTTATTTACATAATTAAGATCACCTGTTCGCGCTTCGGGAAGATCGTGATAAAGGCACATGAGAAGCAATTTTTTATCATCAATTTTTGCTTCGATTGCTTTTGCTATTGTGTAGGCAATTAAAGTCATACGAAAGCTATGCGCTGCAACGGATTGTTTTCCGCTTCCTAAGAAAAAGTATCCAGAACGTGGTGTTGCATCTAACATGCCAATTTCGTGAAATAAATGAACTAGATCTTCCATGTTATTTGGCTCTGCTTTTTATGAGTAAGGTAAATTTTTTTGTTTTTCGCATCTACATAATAAAATAAATTTGATCATCCGTTTCAAAAAAACTGTTGTTTTGCTAGAGTGCCAATAGACTTCTTAAAAAACACGCAAATAATGAGCGCATGGCAGAAGATCCGTTTGACTTTTACAAAGACTTATATGACGCAGTCATTCCTGATCTAGATTATTACCTCAGACAGATTGATTGTCGGGATGGCTGTCCAGTCAATACGGATCCTCGTGCTTATATGCTTGCTCTTCATGCAGGAAACTATCTTGAAGGCTACAAAATAGCCAGAGGACCAAATCCCTTTGCTTCCATTTGCGGAATGATCTGTGGGGCACCTTGTGAGGCAACTTGCAGAAGGGATCGCGTGGATAAAACGTTAACCATTCGGGCTCAAAAGCGCTTCTTGGCGGAGTGGTTTGGGCTTAGCAAAGAAGCCCACATTAAATCCCTCGAAATGAGCTATGCCCGGGGCTCCACAAAACCTCAACCTAATGGCCTGAAAGTCGCTTGCATAGGGGCTGGCGTGGCATCCATGACCGTTGCACATGATCTTTTGCGTTTAGGCTATGCAGTTGATGTCTACGAAATGATGCGCATTCCAGGTGGAATGCTAACATATGGGGTTCCAACCTATCGGTTAAAAAATGATGTCGCCATTAATGAATGTGCTGCGATCGAGCATCTTGGCGCGAAAATCATTTATAATACAAAGATTGGTCAAGACATCACCTTAACAGAGCTTCAGGAAAAGTATCATGCTGTTTTTATTGGTGTAGGCTTATGGAAATCAAGAGAACTTCCCATCCCTGGTGCGGATGCACCAGATATTATTAGAGGGATTGAATATTTGCGCGTTCGCTGTGTAGAAGAGCGTTGGAAGATTGGCGAAAATATGGTGGTCGTAGGTGGCGGGAACGTTGCTTTTGACGTAGCTAGAACTTCTGTCCGTAATGGTGCTAAGAAGGTCACTATGGTTTGTTTAGAGACACGGGACGAACAGACCGCGGATGAATTTGAAATTGAAGATGGCATGGAAGAAGGGATTAAAATCATTAACCGTGTAGGACCCGTTGAGGTAGTTCGCAATGAAAGAGGTGAGGTTTCTGGCTTAAGGGTACAAAAAATATCTACTCTTTTTGATTATACGGGACGTTTTTCTCCTCAATTTATTCCGAATTCGGAATATGTGATTCCCTGCGATACCATTGCTTTGGCTATCGGGCAAGCCTTAGATATGGCTCTTTTTAATGGTTGGGATAAAAGAAATGAATTGATATTGGATCGAGGCATTATCAAAACAGAAAGAGGGACAGGAAGAACTTCTGTGAAAGGCGTTTATGCCGGCGGAGATGCAGCTTTTGGCCCTGCATTATTTATTACGGCTATTCGTCATGGCCAGGATGCGGCCAGAGCGATTGATAGCGACTTGAGGGGAACGCGGCCTTATCAAGAATTTATATCTGAATGGACTGAACTAACGCCAATGCGGGATAAAACCTATCTGAAAACGAAGTGGGCACTTCCATCCATGCAGCCTGCCGATGTACGCATCCATAATGAAAACATGGTAGAAAATAACTATACCGCAGAACAGGCTCATGAGCAGTCGAATCGATGTTTGCAATGCCATGTCAATCCTGTCTTTGATGGTTCATTATGTATCAAATGCAATGGTTGTGTTGATGTGTGTCCCTGCAATTGTTTAAAGCAAGTACCGATTAGTAAACTCAATCTTGATGCGGGCGAAGGGCAATTGCGCACTGCTGTGGATAACTACTATGGTGTTAATTCTTTTGAAATGGATGAGGATGAGCTCGAGGCAATGGGAACAGCAATGCTGAAGGATGAGGATCTCTGCATACGGTGTGGTTTATGCGCAGAAAAATGCCCAACGCAAGCTGTGACAATGGACGCAATGAATTACTCCTTTAGGTGGATTGGATAATGTTTTGGTATGTCAGTAGCTCCATTGCAATGGGATTAGCATTTCTAATCATCTATTTTTATTACATGCGTAAAGGTCAATTTGAAGATGCTGAAGATGTTAAATATCAAATCTTTAGAGAAGAAGAATACCATCTACACGATTTGGAGAAATAATGCCTAAATATCGAAATTCTTTAAATGTTGACCCTGATGACAAAGACCCTATGATTACCAGAAGGTCTTTTTTAGCATTAATGGGCGTTGGCGCTTGTGTTTTAGGGGTAGGAGGGTTAGTCAATGCTTCTTTTTTAGGCTTTCTTTACCCTAACGCGATGAAGGTTCCCCCCAGCATTTTTTCTCTTGGACGACCTGAAGAAGTGTTATCGCGTACAGGCAAAATTTTCAATCCTAAACAGAAAGTTTTTGTTGAAACGGAAAGTGGCAAAGTGAGAGTACAGACAGCTGTCTGTACACACTTAGGGTGCACGGTAAATATGGTAGAGACAGGTTATTCCTGTCCTTGTCACGGATCAACTTACGATCGTCACGGCTTAAATACAGGGGGGCCTGCTCCCTCTCCTCTTGTCTATTTTAAGGTGTTTAAAGGTGCTTCTGGCGATATTATGGTAGACAAGGCGAGTACCACGCTAGATTGGGATGCCGCTTGGTATTCCCCCACAATTTAGGAGTATAACATGGCTGTTTTTGAAGGAAGACCAAGAGAGACATGGGGTGAGTATCTTGCTAATCTACCCTCCTTAATTCTGCGTTCTATTTTTCGACACAATTACCCTAACAATGATGTCGATCGTTCAGAAATTATCTTTAAGAACTTTTTCCTTCATTTTCACCCTGTGAAATGCCACAAACATTCCCTTGATCCCTTTTATACGCTGGGGTTAGGAACGATTACGACAAGTTTATTTATGCTGCTTGTTTTTACGGGCATCATTTTAATGTTTTACTATATCCCTGCCGAAGATAGAGCCTATGATATTATGAAAGATTGGCAAGACACAACCCCGTTTGCCATGATGTATCGCAATATGCATCGCTGGTCTGCCCACATGATGGTGTTGTTTGTTTTCTTGCATATGTCGCGTGTCTTTTATACAGCAGGTTACAAAGGCACACGCCGATTTAATTGGGTTATTGGCGTTATTCTCATGGTTCTGACCCTGTTGCTATCGTTTACTGGCTATCTTTTGCCTTGGGACCAATTAGCCTTTTGGGCGATCACAGTTGGTAGCAATATTGCTGGCTATGTTCCTAATTTGCCAGGGTTTGAATACAATATTAACCGAGTAATGCTCTTGGCTTCAACAAATGTAGGCCAAGATGCTTTAATTCGTTTTTATGTTCTTCATGTTGCTTTTCTTCCCTTAGTAACAGGCACTTTAATCGGTGTTCATTTTTGGCGGATACGTAAAGATGGAGGCCTTTCACGGCCCCCTGAACGTATACGCCCTGATCCTTATCGGGTGATTCAACGTTCGGACACCAAAGAGAGCTTTGCACCAGGTGTTAAACGTACCTATGGCTTGATGGAGCTCGTTCGAGGAACATCCCCAACGGTCGATAAGGGACCTTACAACTATGTATTTACTTGGCCCCATTTACTTCGTGCGGAAATGCTTGTTTTCTTGTTGACGACGATTTTAGTTTTAGGTCTTTCCTTTATTGATGCCCCTCTTGAAGAACCTGCCAACGCAAGTAAGCCTCCAAACCCTTCTAAAGCGCCTTGGTACTTTTTAGGGTTGCAAGAGATGGTTGCTTACAATGCCTTTTGGGGAGGAGTCGCGATCCCTGGATTAATCGTTTTGGGATTGATGACAATTCCTTATCTTGATCGTAATCCAAAAGGAGAGGGGGTATGGTTTCATCGGAGCCGCTATCTGGCGATTTTTCTCTATACAGCCTTTATGACATGGCAAGGGATACTGATTATTGTTGGAACCTACTTTCGAGGAGCAAATTGGGGATGGATTTGGCCTTGGACTGAAAACTTTGCAAGGCACTAAGAGGAGGATATGAAGCCAAGCCATTTTCAATTACTCTTAATTGCTGCTGGGATCGTCGCTAGTGCTTTGCTAGGGGTCTTTTTTTATCGAGAGGCCTTTCCGGAGTATCGTATTTATCAGGATGATTATATTGCTCTTGAACAATTTCGTTCTTCTTACACGAATGAGCCCCCGCCTCCGTTCAAGGTAGGAGTAAAGCAAATCGTCATTGAAAAAGAAAACAAAGGCCCTGCTGAAATCGATCGCTGCATTTCCTGCCACGTAGCTTTACAAATAGAAGATTTTTCACCGACGAAAATCGCCAAGGACCTTAATGGCAATGTCATTTATGACGCTTTAGGTTTTCCAACGAAAATAGAAAACCCTAATTACATTTGGAGCAAGCTGAACGAGAAGATTAAAGAGCTCAAAGATCCAAGTCATTCGTCACCAGCGAATTTAAAGCTAGCAGAAAAGTATGAAGCTTTAAAAAAGGCAAAAGTGGGTGAATACGAATATAATGTTGAAAAGGTTCTTCAAATGCACCCATTAATCGGTCGAGAAACAAGGCCCTTTGAGTTTCATCCAATTGAGGAATATGGTTGCACATCCTGCCACGGCGGAAATGGACGAGGCCTGGTGACCGATCGTGCACACGGCCCTGTTTTTGACGAACAGTATGAACCAGAGTTTCAAGGCTATAAGCCACAGTTTTTGGAAATAGAGCCGAAGAACGACCCAGCCTTTTCTAGAGTTTTTAATGAGAAGCCAGGCCATCGCCTTCTTTTTCAGACAAGCCCTATTTACGTTGGCGCTTTAATTCAAGCAAAGTGTATGCAGTGCCATCAAGACTCTCAGAGTACATTAAAAGGAGCTAGTGATTCAGCTAACCGGGTTTTAATGCGTAATGAGCGAGAATTCTCGACGGTTGAGGAGGCGCTTGAACAGGAAAAACAAGCGGTTATCAGTATGGTGGAATTAAAGCTATCTTTGGAAAGAGATGGTTATCAAAAAACTTTTGATCGTTTAGAAAAGGCTAAAAAGGATGTCACTTTGCTGCCAAAGCAAAGGAACAAGCTGGCGTCTCAGGCTCAATTTCTTAAAGGCATTAAGCCAGGACTAGCCCTCCAAGAAGTGGATCGCATCCTACTCTCTAGCTTTGGTTCAATAGAATTAGTTAACGACTTTGCTCGCACATTTAATCCAAGCAAGGATGTAGAAAGCTTGGATAACTTTATTCAATCTAACGAAGGGAACCCCCAAGCAAAAGGCTCCATTTTTGAGAAAATCGAAACATTACAACTTAACCAGGCCCTAGTAAGACATGTTCAAGATCTAAAGCAGTCTTTTCAAACAGCTGTTGATGATCCGCAAAACATGAATGAGATTCAAACGGATATTGATCGACTGACGGGAGACTTTCATCGAGGTAAGAATTTATTCCTTTCTCAGGCTTGCTATGCATGCCATAGGATTGCCGATTTTACAAGGGGTGGGGTGGGCCCTGAGCTAACTCTAGCTGGCCAGACTTATCCTTGGTATTTGAAGCAAAAAATTTCATTTCCTCAATTCGATCTCCATAATTCGACTATGCCTAACTATCGCATGGATCATGATGAGCTAGAACGTCTGGTGGCCTTTTTGCTTGCTCAGAATGGCCCCGGTAAAAGCCAATCAGATCTTAGCTACAAGACGAAAGTATTAGAATGGGAAGCGGGTAAAAAGCAGCCTTGGGAAGAGCAGGTGACCCCTTCTCAAATCCATGATGTGCGTTATGGCATGACGGTATTTGCGACGGAAGGATGTGCGGCTTGCCATCGTTTACAAGGCTATGAATCAAACATTGGTTTTGCTATCGAACAGAAAAGCCATTTCTTTGATGATCTTTATAAAGAAAAACAGTGGTTTAGAGAGCTTTTTCCTGAATTTATCCGAGGCTCTGACATTGTGAGGACGTTAGAAACAAAAGCCCGAGAGATCAACGATAGAATAGCTGACAATGTCCGAGAAAATAGTATTTTAGAAGAAATCGAACGACAACACCCTGGCACGATTGAATCTTTTTATACCAATTTTAAATTTGCAGCACGGGCTCATAATCATTTATACAAAGAACGCATCAAGCATGAAAAAGATGAAAAGGAACGAGCTTTGGCTTCTCAAGAGCTTAAAGCATGGAAGAGCCTTGTTAGACGTGTGCTAATGATGTACATTCAAGAATATGGATTAGGGAGAATGATTTGTCCAAGGCCTAATTGGTCCGGTGTCTATCGTTCGGATCAATGGTTAATGGAGCACTTCCGCAATCCTACTGCCCACGTTCCTCGATCAATAATGCCGGTTTTCCCTTTCGATGATACAAAGTTTTATGCTTTAACCTACATGTTAGATGTATTGGCTCAGACAAATAACCACCAAGATCGGTTAATTTGGAAAAAGGATGGATTTAATCCAGAAGTTGCCTTTCAAAAATATTGTTCCCAATGCCATGGCGAACATTTGTTTGGAAATGGCCCAATTGCCGAGTGGATTTACCCAATTCCAAAGAACTTGAGAAGAGCAGACTTCTTAAGAAACCTGACAAAGGAAAATGCGATTCAATCCATCATGCATGGCGTAAAAGGGACACCCATGCCTCCATGGGGCGAGCTTGGGGATGATAAGCCAATTGAGAATAGAGACCCGATTCTGACACAACATGAAATTGAGTTACTCGTTGATTGGCTATTCTCCTCTTTGCCAGGAGGGACTGTTATTCGGGACGCTCAAGATATTCCAAAATGGCAATATACACCTGAAGATGTGTTAAGGGAACTTAAAAATGAGGGTGGCCAGCTTAAGGGAATAGAAAGTGATTCCCTCTCTCATCTCAACCCTTCAGAAGTGATGAACTGCCTGGTTTCTCTTAAACCAATGGTTGTAGCTGCAGCCCCTTCAAAGGATGCTTACCAAGTTGAAGATGTTTTTGACATTGTTAACGAGCCTATTGGTGATAGCGAACACACCTCTTACTATATTAAAAAAAGATTCTACACGTCGGCGAATCTGGCAGAAGGTAAGCGTCTATTTTATGAAAACTGTGCTCCGTGCCATGGCAAAGAAGCCGATGGATCAGGATTACGTGCAGAAGCGATGCACGACGCTAAACCAAGGATGCTGATCAATTTAGATTGGCTACAGACGCGTGATGATCTGCGATTGCTTAGATCGATCAAATATGGCGTTCCAGGAACTTCGATGACCCCTTGGGGGGACCAGACAAGCTCTTTGCAACGTTTGCAGCTTGTGATGTTTATTCGTTCTCTAACACAGCCACAAGAGGAGCGAAGTTTTTTAACAAAAGTGATTTATCGTGTTTTCGATAACGCGGAATTTTTAGTGGAACGTGCAAGAATTGATGAATATTCTAAGCTTGCTGAGATGCAGAAAGAATATCAAAGGACAAGGCGAGAACGCGAGGGGCTAGACCAAAAGGTATTGAAAGGTGAAATTTCTGCAGAAAGTGTTCTTAACACTTATCAAAAAGAGCTAGATTTAGGAGCAAAGCTACAACAAAGTGAGAAGGCAGATGAACTTTATCAAGAGCTTAGAAAAAAAATTAAGCTAGAAAAGGACCTGTATTTAGCTTCTGGCCTTGGCTTTATGGGGTTAGGGTTTAGCTCCGCATCAATGGAACTTTATTTAGAGATGATCAGATTGAATGAAAATCGTTATCAAATTAAAGATCATAAGCTTGTATGGAATTCATCCTTTAATGAATCAAAATTTGAACAATTGAAAGGTCAAATTTTGATTTTATTAGAGCAGCAAGAAAAAGAAGAAGAGCGCCAGAAAACAATTTTGGAGGGAAGAGTGTATTCATCTGAATTGGCTAAAGCTTTAAGCGAGGCGGGCACTCGGCTTAATTCTATACTAAATCAGCGTTCTAGATTCTTAAGCAATTTGACAGAAGCACAACACTTACGCCAAGAGCAGTATGCGCTCTTAAATGCGATCAATGAGCCTAAAGGGCAATAAGGAGTTAATAATTGAGTACAATGACCGTATCCCAGTCAAAACAACCCGTCGTTTATAATGACCTTCCCGCTAAGCTGATGATTTATCCTTCTATTTTATTTATGGTCATTGGCATGGCATTTGGAGTTTTTATTTCCTTCAACTCCTTTGTTTTTCCTGATTACTTTTCTGGTGAATACATTACCTTTGGTCGTCTTAGACCCGTCCACGTAGGTCATGTGACTATGCTATGGTTAATTTCGGCGGACATTGGCCTTTTCTATTTTATGGTACCAAGGTTATGCGGGGTGCCGCTTTGGAGCAATCGCTTAGCCTATATTTCCATCGCTTTATGGTGGTTTGGCCTGATTATTGGCACTTACTCCTATCCTTGGGGTACTAATTTTGGCTGGGAATATGCTGAGCTGCCTACCTATGTTTGGTGGATTCCTACGAAGATGCTATTCACGGTTGCTTTTATTCTTACATCGATCAATCTCTATGCAACGATCTTTGTCCGACGATTTGAAAAAATGTACGTATCTCTTTGGTATGTCATGGGAACTCTCTTTTGGACAGCCTTTACATGGATTGTAGGAAGTTATGCCGTGTATTGGGTCGCTGGCGGAATCTCTCGTGTGAATGTAAACTTTTTTTATGTCCATAACCTTGTAGGGCTTATTTTTACTCCAATGGGACTTGCGATTGCCTATTATGCATTGCCAAAATTAGCCAATGTGCCGATCTATAGCCATCGCTTATCCATGATTGGATTTTGGTCGATTGCCTTTTTCTACGCTTGGATTGGGGCGCACCATATCATTCATGGCCCAATGTCGCAGTGGCTGCAAACCCTTTCAATTGTTTTTTCAATGTGGCTGTTTATTCCTGTATGGACGGTCGTAACTAACCTGTTTGCCACATTAAAAAACAACTGGCAGGTGTATAATCGAAATGCAGCGATAAGGTTTTTAGAGATGGGGGTTATCTTCTATTTATTAACTTGCATCCAAGGCCCTTTAATGGCTTTGAGAAATGTGAATGAAATCACCTCGAAGACGGACTGGGTGGTGGGACATGCTCATATTTCAATTTATGCGACATTCACCTTTTTTGCTATTGCTGGAATTTACCAAGCCCTTCCCCATCTAACTAAAAAGCCATTATGGTCCAAAAGTTTGGCTGACTGGCATTTTTCTCTTAACTTATTCGGAAGTGTGGTGTTTATTCTTCCTCTTTGGGTTGGTGGCTTTCTTCAGGGCATGATGTGGGCTGACTGGGCCACGGGGACAACCTACGCTGAATTTCACAATAACTTAACCCTTCGCCCATTTTTGGATACAGTTGCTGACATGCATTTTTGGTGGCAGCTTAGATCTTTGGGAGGCACGATCGTGCTTATTGGAAACATCTTGTTTGCCCTAAACGTTTATAACACCATTATTTTGCCCGCTCGCAAGGAAGAGAGGATTCCTGAAACTTTTACTGAGGCTAGGTCTGTGTCATGAAAGAAAAAATTAGCCACTTTTTTCACAATATCGAGCTCTCTGCCTTCATCACTTGTATCGGTATTGTTTTGCTCTTTTCTGGAGCTGTGATAGTCACCCTGATTGCTCCCTCGTTTGTCGAAAGAACGTGGATCGAACCAACAAGCCCTTATCAGGTGCAAATGTATGAAATTTCCGATCCTCATTTTTATATTAGTAGTACTGGTACAAGGGGTAATGAGCTTCAATTCGTCCACCACTTAAAAAATGATTTTTCCCTGCTGTCTTTTAAGGAAGCAGGTCCCATAAAAATAGTGCCTGAAAATCAAGAGCTTGAAAAGTATATTACAAAAAGTGATGATCCTGTTTTAAAGCTGACTTCTCGTTTATTGCTGTTACGCAAAAAATCGCAGGATCCTCAATTAGTCCAAGCAGGCTTTGAGATTTTTGAGTTATATGATCCGCAGCTTTCAGAAGCGTTTGCGCTAGCCCCCACGGATGGGATCCTTCAGGATTGGGTAGATGAAAATTTTACCATGGTAGATGGCGAATATAAAGTTCCTTACCATCAGGGTTCTGGGGTCATTTATGTTAACAATCCACTAGAGTTTAAGGTACGCCAGTTTAGCAGCGGAACCTATGATTATTGGCAATATGACCCTAATGGTAGATCTATTCATTCGTTAGAAGAATTGAAAGGCCCTCCTTTTGCCTTTCGTTCAAGAAAAGAGTTAATAGAGCAAGGTGAGCATATTTTTGCTATCGAAGGCTGTTGGTATTGCCATACCGATCAAACGCGCACGTTAATTCAAGACTTAGTTTTAAATGGTTCTGAGTCATTTCCTGCACCTCCATCCTCACCGAACGAATACATTTATCAGCGGGTGACCTTTCCTGGCACTAAAAGAAATGGACCCGATCTTTCAAGAGTTGGGATAAAGAGACCAAGTCGTGATTGGCATAAATCCCATTTTTGGTCCCCAGCCTCACAAAGCAGGGGTTCGATTATGCCTGCGTTCCGGCATTTTTTTGACTTCGATCCTCGAGGAACCTCTCCTTATGTTCCAGGAATCCCTAATCAGCAATTTGAGGCAATTTTCCAATACCTGATGACAAAGGGGACTAGGATTACCCCTCCCACACAAGCTTGGTGGATTGGTAAAGATCCGATTCAGACAAAAGAGATTATTGAAGGACTAAAAACATTGCCATGATGTTGGATAGCTATGGAATACAAGGCATGGTACTCCACTATGCAGCTGTAATGCTTTTTTTTGGAACGGCTGTCTTAGTATTCTTTTATCTTTGGTTTAATAAGAAGTTGGATATGGATGAAAGTCCGAAAATTCAAATGATGCAGGATGAGACGAATGAGTGAAGAACATGATATAGAAGAATATGGGGATTCAAGAATCGCTTCAGAAGATGCCAAAGTGCCGTTTTTTCTTATCCTTACCTATGCTATTTTGCCTTTTTGGGGGCTTTTTGCTTTGTATTATTATTGGGATGGCAGTACTGGGTGGCTTGATAGGGGCTATTGGCAGCAGCTGCAAAGAGCGGCTAACACAACATCATCGGATGCTAACTATATTGAAATTGAAACGCTCAAAGAAAAAGATCAACTTCCTGATATAAAAAATCCTGCCAAAAAGGAATAGCCATTTTCTGAAAGGTGAATTAAGGGAACTTTTGACCTCAAGAGAAGTGGTTACAAGCTAGGGCGAATAAAAATTAAAAGATTCTCTTTTAAAAATGGCTAATGCTAAGCAAGTGATAGCAAAGATGATGACTAGCAGGGAGGCTTTCAATCTACCTTGAAGCAGGTTATTAGGATATGTATACCCTAAAATAGTGATCTTGCCAGGCTGTGCTGTATAATGGGGGATGTGGGGGAATTGATCTGGTGCCCCTGTTATCCACTTAACGCTTACTTGTTTTAAAATGCTGTTACCAGCGTGATTAGGAGGGATGGACTTTTCTGGCAAAACTAGAATTTTAATCGTAGAAAAAGGATCGATAGTAAAAAGACGGTAGCTGGTTGGCCTTTGCTCTAAAACACTTCGAATCACTTTCTCTAATTGTGTATATGGATCTATGATTTTTAAATTTAGCGGGGTAGTGTTAGTTCCTTCCTCTATAGGGATCATAAACCTTTTCCATAAAGTAGCGTCATTTGCTGCCCGTTCCCACAGTTTGCAGACTTGCTCACATATAAGCAGATCTTTTATCCGTAAGAAAGAAAAGATATGCACTAAGCATTCTTCGGGTAATTTAGAGATTTTCAACACAAAGGGTTTAGAGCTAACTTTGAAGCTAATAAAGTGATCTCCTGGGTTTTTAGACACAAATTTAGTAAATTTCTTCCATTCCTTCGGTGTTCTAATGGTTGGATATTTTATTGTTGGATAGTCACCACTAGGCATTCTTGATAATCTTGAATTTGACCTTAATTCACTAATGCTCATAAGCTTGCACCTTGTATTAGTGATGAGATTATAGCTAAGAAGTATAAAGATATTTTAAATACTTAAAAAATCAGTCATAAAGCCAGCGCTCGGCAGGCAGAAACTCCAAAAGATTCCTTAAAAATCCCTGCTTGTAGAATTTGAATTTAACCATCAAATGGCGCTTTTGGAAAAAAGAAGAAGTAGGCAACTTCATGAATGCCTCTAATACACCTCTCTTGTCTGATGTCATTCGATCAGCATAACGCTGATGCAAAATCTTTGCTTGTGCAAATTTTTTCCGGAAGTTTTGACGAACTTTACTTCGTTCCTTTTCGCTGCGAAATCGTGCGATAAGCGAAAATAATCCATATTTTTTAGCGCCCGTGTCATTATAACCATGCTGACGGTAAAACATAGTAGACTCATCCAGGCAATCAATCTCCCCAAGAGCACAAGCGACCAATCCCAACCACCAATCATGCATCACGATCTCATTCGGAAAAGGCAAAGCCGCATCCAACAGTGCTCGGTTGATTAAAACGGTACACCCCGTCACCACATTTTGGACCAATTGACGAGGCAATGAATGGCCAAGTTCAGGTTTTAAATGAGAATACTCCCAAAAAGAGGGATGAATGAGATGACAATGCCGATCCACAACAGTTAAGTCCGTATGCACAAGTAAGGGCTTCTCCTTACCAAAGCCTGCTTCCATTTCTAAGAGTTTAGCCATCGTTTTAGCAATCTTATCATCCTTCCAAACATCATCAGCATCAGAAAACATCACGTAAGAAGCTGTCGCCGCTTCAGCTAAACGAGCAAAATTGCCAATCACTCCATCATTACTTTTTGATTCTATCAGGCGAATGCGCTTAGGAAAGCGACTGATCAGGCTTTTAACAATCGCACACGTTTGATCCTCAGAATGGTTGTCACGGACAATCAAATGCACATCCGGATAACTCTGATTCATAATGGATAAAATCTGCTCTTCTATAAATTTTTCCCCGTTAAAAACGGCCATAAGAACTTGAACGGTATGCATATCTAAGAGTCAATTAAAAGTTTAAAATATTATGTTGATAACGCCTGTGCCTGCGGTCCGATTAGAACTCTAACTCTCTGAGGTGGTGAAAGACATTCGCCAACCAAAAGAAATAAGGCATAAACAATGCCGCTTGTTAGAGAAATCAAGAAGGGATTAGTAAATCCTGACATTAGCCATAAACCAAAAAGCAAGAAGAACGTAATTTTTAATCTATTGACAGGAGGGTTAATAAGCCTAAAAGAAATAATGCCAATGGGAACCAGCAATAATAAAAAACCGATTAATCCAAATTGCATAAGAAAAGCTACCCACTGCACCTCATAAGCATGCGGAAGAAGGTGATCTCGGATACACTCAGGCGTATAGCCTCCTAATCCCTTTCCCAAGAAGGGGTCTTCATAATAAGCTTTCATCAAAGCTGCAATCTGATCGTGCCGCGTTACATCTGATTGGTAGTTATCCTTACTAAACAATCTTTTTTCAACAACCTGCATCACCTTATCTGGAGTAGCTACAATGATTCCCATGGCCATCACCAATAATGCCATTATCGCAATTTTAACCATCTGCTTTAACTTAATCGTCATCCAGTAAAAGAAAAGACTGATCAAAAAGACAAAAAGCAAAAAGCGCGAGAAACTTAAAAAGTTGGAAAGCAGGCTCACGATAAAAAAAGCATAAGTGAAGCGCTTGGAGAAAGATACTCCGAGCTCCTTAGCTTGCAAAACAAAGTAAATTAAAAAAGGGGTGACAATATCGACAGAGGTTTGAATGCGCCCTACGCTTCCAAAGATTTCCATGCTCATGTAGCGCAAACCTGTTTTTTGCATCACCGCCCATATATTAATGATGCCAAGAACATGGAGAAGCATAAGCATAATTTTAGTCAGGCAATAAGAAAAATTAGCGTAAATAACCGTTTTGATAATGGTCTGACTCGTAATAATTTTCTGCTTCACAATATAAAAGGTCACAAACGGGACAAATAAAGTAATTAAAAAAACCTTAAACTGATCCATCTGGCCTGAAGGACGTAATGGGTCTTGCCCGAAGCCAATAATATACCATAAAAGAAGAAAGGAGATGGATGAGAAGATTAATAAAGTGGCTTTAACCTGGCTAACATAGTATTGACGATGCCCAAGCAAATAGAAAATAAAAGCAAAAGCTGTACCAAAAAAAGTTAAACTTTTTGGAGCAAAAAAACCATGGTTGCCATCAGAAGGAAGCACAAGACCTGTGCACAACATCAACAAATAGGCAAACAACAAAACTTTTTTACTCATGACACAACGCTTTTAGCACATCTAAAATCCGTGTTAACTATACACGGTTGCTAATTACCAATAAACAAGGCTTTTTTAAACTTCATTAACCCTTGACACCAATTTAATTCTTCAGTCAATATCTGTCCTTCAGAACTTAAAATTAATTCATTTTAATCATGTCGGAAATTAAAGATCAGTCCTTTGTTGTGATTGAGCCTAAAACTATCCAAGGAGAATATTTTAAAGATCTTTTTCGCTTTCGAGAACTTCTCTATTTCTTTTCACATCGAGATATTATTGTAAGGTACCGCCAAGCTTTTTTTGGAATCGCTTGGGCAATTGTACGCCCACTTCTGACGATGCTTATGTTTACCTTAATTTTTGGTCGCATCGCTCAATTATCCTCAGATAGTATCCCCTATTCAATCTTTGTTCTAGCAGGAATGATCCCTTGGCAACTATTTGCCAACACAACAATTGACACTTGTCACTCCCTTCTAAACAATTCCCATCTGATCACTAAAATCTACTTCCCTCGCATGATTATTCCGATTAGCCAGACAGTGGTTCATCTCGTCGATTTTTGTGTAAATATCATTTTTATTGCTCTCTTAATGGTCTTTTTTCAAGTAAAGCTTAGCTATTCTATCGCCTTTTTTCCCGTCTTCATTCTTCTCGTTCTCACCTTATGTACGGGAGCTGGCCTTTGGCTTTCAGCATTGACTGTTAAGTATCGAGACTTTAAGATTATTGTTCCTTTTATTATGCAGTTTGGGATGTTTCTATCCCCCGTTGGTTATGGCACTTTTGTCATTCCCGATGAAATTAGATTTCTTTATTTTTTAAACCCACTAGTAGGCATTATCGATGGGTTTAGGTGGACTCTTTTAGGCATTAGCCATCCCTATATTATCTTTTCTGTGAGCTTTTCCGTTTGCCTCTCTACTTTCTTATTGTTCTCAGGTTTTATGTATTTTCGTTCGACCGAGCGCTCTTTTGCTGATCAGGTTTAATTTATGGCCAAAATTATTGAAGTAAAAAATTTATCGAAAAAATATCTCATTTACCATGAGCTCCAGAGTGCCTATTCCACGCTTGTTGAAACAATTTCTTCGGGAACAAAAAGGTTACTAAAACAGCTTAACCCTTTTTCTAAAGACAAGCTGCCACCCTTACAGGCCTGTGAAGAATTTTGGGCTTTAAAAGACGTTAGCATCGATATTGAAGATGGCGATAGGGTAGGGATCATTGGTAAGAATGGTGCGGGTAAATCTACATTGCTAAAAGTCATCTCTCGCATTATTGAACCAACATCTGGCTGGTTAAAGATTAATGGTAGAATTGCCAGCTTACTAGAAGTGGGAACTGGCTTCCACCCAGAGCTGACGGGAAGAGAGAATATTTTTTTGAATGGTGCTATTTTAGGCATGAAGAAACATGAGATTCAAAAAAAATTCGATGAGATTGTTGCTTTTTCCGAAATCGAACAATTTTTAGACACCCCCGTTAAACGATATTCCAGTGGTATGTACACAAGGCTCGGTTTTGCTGTGGCTGCACACCTTGATCCTGATATTTTAATTATCGATGAAGTTTTAGCTGTCGGCGATATGCAATTCCAAGAAAAATGCTTTAAAAAAATTAATGAGCTTGGCCGATCTATCCGTACAGTTCTATTTGTCAGCCATAACCTGCCCGTTATTGCCAATCTTTGCAATAAAGGCATCCTTTTAGAAAAAGGGCAAATTAAAAACCAAGGACCCATTGATAACTGCGTGAACGAGTACTTGCGAACCCACCGCTCAGTCGGTTCAAGATGGGAAGGGGACCTTGGCGATGACTGCCTACGCATCTACAAAGCCTATTTAAACCCTGTCGATGCCACAAGAAACTTTTTTTGTGTAGGGGAAAAGGCTACGATTTCACTCGAGTACGAGGTCTTTAAAACGCTTCCTAACTTTGCATTAGGGTTTTGCATTTTTAACTCAAGAGGTCAGCTTCTCGCTCGCTCTTTTGTCGGAGATGAGACAAAAGTTTTTGATCAGTTTTCCTCAGTCGGAAAGCATAAACTTTCCTATTCCTTTCCCGTGGAACTGTTTAGGGATGATGAATACTTCGTCTACGTGTTTTACGGACGGTTTGGCAAAGAAAACATGTTAGGTGATCAAATCGGCTTAAAGTTGCCTGTCTATTCGCCAAACGCGATCACCACTTATTCCATGCGCAATGCCGTAATAGATGGGGTTTTTCTCGGTTCTAACTGGGTGTTGGAATAATCCATGGCAAAAGTCATTTTATGCTGTAGTGATGTCATAGGGCCAAAAATGGCAGGCCCTGCTATTCGGTATTGGGAGTTTGCTCTCGCTTTATCAAAAAAACATCAGGTGACATTACTAGCAAGAAGTGTGGATCCCTCCTTTAAAGCCCCTTTTAAGGTCTTGAAAAACACTTTTTCTAACTTCTATCAAGAGCTCAAAGGGGCGGTCGCTATTATCACTCAAGACGTGCATCCTATCACAGCGCTACTCGCAAAATTAAAGGGAGTGAGGTTGATTGTCGATGCTTACGATCCTGTTGTCCTCGAAAACCTAGAGATCTTTAAAGAAAAAAGCTTATTTCAAAGAAATTATCATTACCAAGCGATCTCCTTAACTCAGCTCTTTTCTTTTCGCATGGCCGATTTTGTGATCTGTGCTAATGAACGGCAGCGAGATCTTTGGATAGGATTAATGATGGGATTAAAGCTGTTAACACCGGCAACCTATTCTTACGACTGTACACTGCGTTCCTATATCGATGTTGTCCCTTTTGGACTCTCTTCTAAACAGCCAGCATTCAATGGACCTTCTCTTCGTGAACGCTATGGGTTAAAAAAAGAAGACAAGGTGCTTCTTTGGGGAGGAGGCATTTGGAATTGGTTTGATCCGATTACCCTGATCAGGGCATTAAAGCAAGTCCTTAGGGTGAGGCAAGATGTTTATCTTGTATTTATGGGGGTCAAGCACCCTAACCCAATTGTTCCTGAGATGAAAATGGCTCACCAAGCTCTCGAGTTAGCTAAAAATGAAAACCTACTGGATAGGCACATTTTTTTTAACTTTGACTGGATTCCTTATGAGGATCGGCAAAATTTTTTGTTAGATGCCGATATCGGCGTGTCCACTCATTTGCTTCATCTTGAAACAGCGTTTTCATTTCGTACGCGCATTCTTGACTACATTTGGGCTAAATTACCTGTGATTTCCTCCGAGGGAGATTTCTTTGCTGATTTAATTAGAACCAAGCAGCTAGGTGCCGTGGTCCCTTGTCAAAACAGTGAGGCCTTAGCTTCCGCAATCCTTAACTTGCTGCAAGAACAGCAAGAGATAGAGGCGATAAAAGAGCGTTTAGAGACCCTTCATGAGAATTTAAAATGGGAAAAAATTATTCTCCCGATTGAAATGGCGATGGAACGCTTTACACATGAGAAAAAACCTCGTCTTTCACTTAGGGGGTTAGCAGATATTTTAAAGACACTTTTAAAAATGCGAGGGCCTGAAAAAGTGCTAAAAAAAACACTATCCCTTATCAGAAGCTAAAGAAGCTTAGGCACACCGCAATAGCGGTGCGCAAAAGTTTATCTTTTTTCAATAATACAGAGATTGCCGTAGAATTGGATAGAAAGGATATTTTCCTGGAAATAATTGAGCTTTGCTCGTTGCTCGGGAGGCATCTTTTCAATGTCAGCACACCAAGTGGTAGCTCCTGGTAAGTTGATACCATCCACTAAGCTTTGCAAAATTCTTAGCGTTGTTCCCTCTTTAGCCTTAGGTTTTTCCGTGGTTCCATGCCCTCCGTAGATTTTCCAATAAGAGGTGCAAATATCTTCTATAATATAAAGCCCTCCGCTTTTCAAAGTTGGAAAAAGAACGACAAAGCTATTTAACTGTTGATCCATGCGATGTCCGCCATCATCAATAATGATATCAAAGTCGCCTCCCACCTCTTGTGAGAAAGCTCGTAACTGATCCACATTGGCTTGGTCCAAGAAGTAATATTTAGATGTTGGAGAATAGTACTCGATTTCCCTATCAGTGATATCGATAAAATAAAGATCCCCTTTTGAAAAGTATTGATCCCACATCTTTACAGAACACCCTTTACAAATGCCAATTTCTAAAAACTTGATAGGCTGTTCTCTAAGAGGAGCAAAATGCTTGGCATAGATCTTAGTGTAGTTATGAAAAAGAGAACTCTTATCGGTTTGGGCTTCAACCCCTAGTCGATCAAGATACTCATATTCTGATTCTGCTTGTACTGCAGTGGAAAATATGATGATAAATAACAATGTGTGACAAAATGCTTTCATTTCGATTTCCCATAAAGTTTAAAACAAAGATTTTTCTTATCCTTGCCAAGGTTTTTGGCTGATATAGCAGCTTTCGAAAGAGTTGTCAAAATTTAAATAAAATTTGCAGGCTAAATCCTCTAAATTCAAGAAATTAGAGCTGTACGGAGATTGACTCTAATCATTAAAATTGGTATCAGTGACAAGATGTTAGATCGATTTAAGCGGTATGATGCCATTCATAAATAACCATTTACATTCTCTTAAAGATGATTACACTGTTGCTTCAAGGTCTTTCCTCAAGTAAAATAACCAAAAATACCTTATAGTAGTTTTCATCCAAATTTTATTGTTGATAGCTAGAACGCATTATCCTTATGTTAAATATGCCATTAGTCTCTGTCATTTTCTCTTTTAATCAATGGGATCATTTCACCGAAACATCCTTAAACTCCCTAAAAAAACAAACATATGCACAGGTAGAGATCATCCCTGTATGGTGTGGAACAGAAGAAGGAATTAAGGAAGTTTTGGATTATTTTCCTCAAGGCTTGTACTCAGCTGTGAATGCTTCTCTTTATGATGGGATCAATGTTGGGCTTAATTTCGCCACTGGTGCATTTGTCACGTTTTTACTACCTAATGGGATTTACCATCCTTTGCGTTTAGCAAAATGCATTGAACGCCTCCAATCTGAGAAGGGTGAATTCTTATTCACACATGTATGCGGTGTGGATCATAATGACCAACTACTGCCAATCGATCACCCTTTTTGGCAATGGCGTCAAGAGTTAGAGTTTCAAAGTGACCTTCTACCCACGATTGGTTTTAAATTGCTTAAGGAAATGACCCCAGCATCTATTTCTAATATGATAGTCTCTAAAAGAATCACCAATAAAGTAGGAAGAATAAAGTCATCGCGTTACGGAGCCTATGACTTTGCTTTAAAAGCACTTTTCTATGCTGAACCCATCTTCTTTAAAGAAGAGCTGTTTGATTTTCGCTTAACTCAAAATGAAAAAAATAATGAACCAGAGCCTTTTTCCTACAGCAATCACCCTGACATGATAGCTATTCGTAATGACTATCTATTACAAATCACAACCCCTCCAGAAAATCAACTGGCGCCCTGCCCGGCTTATTGGCCAATGGCTTTTGCTTCATTTCATTTATCTCATGAGCTCGATCAAGGGATGGGAGCAAAATTAGGAGACGTAACGAAATCTCCAGTTAAAAAAGAGGAGCCCTTTTTAATTTCAAGTCGTTCTTCTTTAGGAAAGGTCACTCTTTTGATTCACGATCTGTCTTTATCAGGGGCTCCACGTGTCGCAGCCGATCTTGCTTTGACTTTAAAAAGACAAGGCTATTCACCACAGGTGATTTCATATGCTGACGGGCCGCTGAGACCTATTTTTGATCAGCATGCGATTCCAGTATCATTTATCCCTCAACGTGTTAGATATTGGTATTTTCAAAAGAAATTCAAAAAAGCAGCTCTTATGCTTACAATGGCCTGGCAAATATTTTGGAAGGCGAGGGGAACAACCATTGCCATCGCATCATTAACATGGCCATCTCTTTTCATTGCCTCTTTTTTCATGCCATTTAGGAAATTTGTCTGGTATCTTCACGATTCTTATGCCCCTGAAGCTCTTGTACTAGAAGGGGTTCCATTTCGCCTTTTCCAATCGTGCATCCATCGTAAAAACCTAAGATTTTGGTTTGGATCAGATGCAACAAGGCAAATTTGGGAAAAAGCGGAGGTTAAGGGCGAGGTTGTTTATTGGAGTGGCATTAATAAAAGCCTTAAGAATGTTCAGCGTAAAAGCGGTTTAAAAAACATTTTATCTGTAGGGGCTGGTTATCCAAGGAAGGGGGCTCATTTTCTTCTTGACGCCTTCTTAATTTGTATCGAGAAAAGATGGATCCCTGATCATGTTTGTTTAACCATTGTTGGGTTTCCAGAAACTTTTAACGAATTAAAAGAATTTGGCAGTGACGTGATTAGAAAAGTTCATGCTTCCGGACAGGCGCATCGCATCAAGCTAGTCAAATCTATCGAAGAAGCGAAGCTAGATCCTCTCTATGAAGAAAGCGATCTTTATATCCAACCTTCTTTTCTCGAATGCCTGCCATTAGCTATGTTAAAAGCGATGTCTTTAGGCATTCCGGTGATTACCTCTTATGTTGATGGATGCAATGAAGCGATTGTTGATGGGATCAATGGATATACCTGCCCCCCACGCAATAGCCTTATTCTTGCCGAAAAAATCGCTTATGCGGTCCATCATCCAGAGGAAGCCCAAAAAATGGGTCTAGAGGGTAAAAAAACATTCGATGAGAAGTTTTCCTTGGAAGCAACAACGCCTCATTTCTTTTCCGTTCTTGAAAAGGATTCTCATGAGAAAGCCTATACGAATGCTTATTCTCACGATTTAAATAAAAAAACAGCCCCTCTAACTGAGCTTGTCTAGATGATTGGAATGACAGGTGCAACAGGATTCATAGGGAGTTATTTACTAGAAAATTTGCCCTTCCCTAAAAAAATCCTCATCCGTGATCCTCAAAAATATCCCATTCATTCATCGATTACAGAGGTTATCATTGGAGATTTGGGCCATCAAGAGGCTGTTGCTCAATTTACCAATCATTGCCCTGTCCTTCTTCATCTTGCTTGCCATTCTAACCCAAGGCTTTCATCCGGACGTTTAGTTGCTGACTTAGAGGAAAATCTTATTCCTACAATTAGGCTTTTTGAAACTTATGCAGAAAAGAATCCCAATGGGCATATCATTTTTGCAAGTACGGGTGGAAATATGTATGAAGATCTACCCGACTCTTCGCCTAAAAGAGAAGATGAACTACCTAAGCCAAGGTCAGGGTATGCGGTTCATAAATTGGCTGCTGAACATTATTTAAGGCTGATTGCAGAAAAACATGGTGTTTCGGCTACCATTCTTCGCATTAGCAATCCTTATGGAGCCATTGTTGATCCAACGCGTGCTCAAGGGTTAATTGGGGTTGCTTTCGCTAGATTATTAGCTAACCAGCCTTTACTTGTGTATGATTCTAAACATACGTTAAGAGATTACATTCATTTAGGAGATGTTCTCCAATTTATTTATTGTCTGTTGGAAAGCCCTTTAAAACAAGGCATAAGGACCTATAATGTTTCATCAGGAATTGGTCTTACAATCGAACAGGTGATTAATGCGATAGAAAATGTATCGCAAAAAAAACTGGATGTCATTTTCACTCCAGAGAGTGCCAAAATGGCTCCTTCCTGGAGTGTATTAAGTCATGAAAAGGCGAAGAGAGAGCTTGGCTGGTATCCTTTAATCTCTTTTGATTCTGGAATTAAGAAGATGTCCCTGCTGTGTGAAACACTTCAGCATCTTTAAAATACTTACCTGCTAAATCTTTCGGAGAGAGAAGGGGTTTTTTCTTATTAGGCCATTCAATCGCGAGATCAGGATCGTCCCAGCGAATGGACCGATCAGAAGTAGGATCATAGTAATTTGTTACCTTATACATGACGTCGGCAGTTTGTGATACGACAAAAAAGCCATGTGCAAAGCCTTCAGGAATCCAAAGCATTTTCTTATTCTCAGCAGATAGATAGATTCCGACCCACTTACCAAAAGTAGGAGAATCCGCTCTTAAATCAACTGCGACATCGAAAATTTCTCCATGGACAACACGTACTAATTTTCCTTGAGGATTTTGAATTTGATAATGCAGGCCTCGAAGAACATTTTTAGCGGAAAAAGAATGATTATCCTGCACAAAAGGCTCTTCAATTTGTAGTATGTCTTGGATGACTTGCTGATTAAAGCTTTCGAGAAAAAAACCTCTTTCGTCTTTGAAAACCTTTGGCTCTAAGACTTTGACATCAGGAATTTTTGTTGTTATGACATCCACAGTTATTCTCCATTTAAGGGTGGAATGAAATATAATTAAAAGCTTTCTTTTTTGGTAGCATCAAACACTTACGAACATCGTTTTTTGATGTTCTTAAGATTAGGTGAAAATGTTTACAAGCATAGTAATCTTATTGATTGGAATGGTTCGATTTGTTAGAAAATTTAGTATTTTCCCTAGTTTTTTTGAGGAAACATGGCAATCAACAAACCTTTAGTGTCTATCGTTATCCCGATTTATAATCATGAAGCGTATGTCGAGGAAGCTTTATATTCCGCTTTTTATCAAACTTATGAAAATCTGGAAATCATTTTAATTGATGATGGCTCAAAAGATAGAAGCGTTGAAATTGTTCAAACTTGGTTAAATCGAAATAGCGTTAAAATAGAAAACCGCCAATTTACCTTTATAAGTCAAACTAACCAGGGGGCTCATAATACGATTAATAAAGGTTTGCACCTAGCAAAAGGAGACTTCCTAACTGTTTTAAACTCAGACGATTTTTACCATTTAAGAAGAATAGAACTTTTAGTGAAAAAAGCTCAACAAGAGCAAGGCGAGTTGATATTTAGTCGTGTTCATGCCGTCGATGAAACAGGAAAGAGTGCACCGAGGGGAAACTGGTGGTGGATTTGGTATGAAAGAGCCATGTTACAACTAGCTCTTCTGCCAACGGTTGGCTTTAAACTCCTACAAGACAATATTACTGTCTCTACAGGTAATCTCTTTTTTTCTAGGCATCTCTTTCAAGAGGTTGGCGATTTTAAAGATTTAAAATTAGCTCATGATTATGACTTTGTCATGCGTGCCTTGGCTATCACAGAACCTCTTTTAGTCACACAAGAGCTCTATTTTTATCGTCTCCATTCTGATAACACAGTCCCAAAAGTGATTCACTTGATCGAACAGGAGCTATGTGAAATATACAGAAGTTATCTTTCTCTTACTTATCATCCTCCAAAAAATAGGCTTGCTCCTTGCCAGCACTACTGGCCTGTGACTTTTTCTATGCATCGCCAGCGCTTGGCTTTGGATCGTTCATTATCCGTTTATTTAGAACAGCGGCCAAAGAAGGTCTCTGAGGAGGTTTTTAGCAATAGCGATTCTCCTAAAGGCCCTACGATCACCCTAATTTCTCACGACCTTTCTTTAAGTGGTGGACCTAAGCTGCTTTGCGATATGGCCATCGCTTTAAAAGAGAAAGGCTGCTCTCCAAAAGTGTTAGCTTTTGGAGATGGGCCTTTGCAGGAGCTTTTAAATAAACATAACATTCCTGTCCGGTTGGTCTCCTTTCCTTTTGCCAACGTGCCCCAATCCAAATTAAAAAAGGGATGGTTGGCTCTTAAAATTGCTTTCGCTTTATGGAAAGATCATAGCAAGCAAGTGATTGGAAATACCAGTTTAGCATGGCCGGGGATGCTAATAGGATCGCTAGCTTTTCCTAAAAAGCAATTTTACTGGTATATTCATGAATCTTGTCGTCCGGAGGCAATCATTAAGGGTCAATTTGCTTCAAGATTATTACAAAAAGTGATCAAAGCCAATAAAGTTCATTTTTGGTTTGGATCCCAAGCCACAAAGCAAATTTGGGAAAAGCCTGGCATCAAGGGAGAAACAGCTTATTGGAGTGGGATTCAGAGTGGTAATGTTTTAAAAGAGAAAGAAAAGCAACAAATTCACAACATTTTATCCATTGGTGCAGGAGAACCCCGAAAGGGATTTCATTATCTGCTAGATGCTTTTATTCATTTAATTAATGAAAAACAAATTCCAGATCAGGCTACCCTGACACTTGTGGGCTTTAATAATCACCTGGCTGACATGCAGACCTTTTATAGTGATTTAATTTTGAAAGCTCTTCATGCAGGTATTAAAGATAGAGTTCGTTTTTTGCTTAAAGTAGATTTAAATCAACTAGATGAACTTTATGATAACTGTGATCTTTATGTTCAAGCTTCTACAATGGAGTGTTTGCCCTTATCTCTACTTCAAGCCATGTCCAAAGGCTTGCCAATTATTACTTCAGATGTGTATGGATGTACCGAAGCCATAGAGCATCGCATTTCAGGCTATATCTTTCCTTCAAGAAACCCTAAAAAACTAGCCGAGCAAATTGCGTATGCGATGGCTCATCCTCAAGAAAGTTATAGCGTAGGGTTGAACGCGAAGAAAAAATTTGAACGTCTTTATGCGAAGGAAGCAAATGTGAGTGAGCTGATGCGTAGATTAAAGCTTAATAATGATTTGACATGATCTCTTACTCTGGATTATAAGCTGTTTTGATCCAGTGATAGAAAAGTCTTATTACTATGCCCGCGACAAGTCTGAAGTGGAAAACATGCTATTTAACTCCTACCCTTTCATTTTTGTTTTTTTGCCAATTGTCTTAACTGGTTTTTATGCTTTAGCATCTCTGAAGCAATTTAACTTAGCAAAAGTTTGGCTTTTGGCTGCTTCGCTAGGGTTTTATAGCTATTGGGACATCCATTATTTACCACTTTTACTAGGTTCTATTTTATTTAATTATGCGGTTGGAGAAGCAATTATGCATCTCCAAAGGGCGAAAACAAAGAAAATAATGCTGCTGTTTGGCATTACCTTTGATCTTCTTATTTTAGCCTACTTTAAATATACGAATTTTTTCCTCAGCAGTTTGCCTTGGAGTAATGAAATCGTTTTTGAAATTGCCTTACCACTAGGTATTTCCTTTTTTACCTTTACCCAAATCGCTTACCTTGTCGATATCTTTCTCTTTGATGCTAAACGAGGAGCGATTATTGACTATGCCTTATTTGTGACTATTTTTCCTCATTTGATTGCGGGTCCCATCTTGCATCATAAAGAAATGATGAGCCAGTTCCGGGATCCGAAAATGTTTGTGCCAAACCGCCAACATTTTGCTGAAGGCATTTTATTATTTGTTCTAGGGCTTTTTAAAAAGGTAATGATTGCAGACCGCCTTGCTTCTTTTGTCGGCCCTATATTTGATACTCCTCCAATCCCTTTTTCTTTGATTCCTGCTTGGTTCGGGGCCGCTTGCTATGCTTTACAGCTCTATTTTGATTTTTCGGGATATTCGGATATGGCAATGGGCCTAGGTTTGCTTGTTAATATTCGTTTACCCCTTAATTTTAATTCTCCTTATCAAGCAGATTCAATCATCGATTTTTGGAGGAGGTGGCATATCACATTATCCACATTCTTAAGAGACTACTTATACATCCCTCTAGGAGGAAATAAAAATGGTGAATTAAAAAAGCTCTTCAATCTTTTGCTAACAATGGTGCTAGGTGGCCTTTGGCATGGAGCGGGATGGACATTTGTTCTATGGGGAACATGCCATGGATTTTTCCTCATTGTGAACCATCTTTGGAGAAAATTCGGTTTTGCATTGAATGGAGTCGTTTCAAAGGCACTAACTCTAGTTGCCGTCATGATGGCTTGGGTTGTCTTTAGATCCCCTACATTGGAAAAAGCGATAAGTATTATAAAAGGAATGCTAGGGTTTGACGGCTTTAAATTACCTATGAGCCTTGTTGAATCATTTGCTTTTTTAAATGATCGTGGAATCACTTTTACTGATACAGAAACTCATTTTTATAGTGCGATGTTAGTGATAGCATGCGGCATAGTAGCTATAAAAGCTCCGAACACGCAGTTCTGGAAAGAGAAGTTTTTGAACAAGCCTGTGATAAGCGGCCTGTCCGCAACGTTCGCTTCTTTAATTGTGATTATGAATCTAGATGAAATTTCTGAGTTTTTATATTATCAATTCTAATATGTTAAAAAAAAATCAATCTGTTTTTTTAAAAACTTTTCTTTATTCTTTTATTCCTAGCATATTGCTTTTAGCTTTTTTTAATATTCTAGTAGACCCCTTTGATATATTGCATGAAATTAAAGTGCCTAGATTGAATGCCGTTAAGGTGATGGTTCATGACAACATGAGACTTTATAAGGCATATAAAGTTTTGCAAAAAAAGCCACCGGCCATTTTTTTAGGCTCTTCTCGAGTAATGGCAGGGTTAGACCCTAAAGACCTTAAAGCTATCACGGGTGAGGATTGTTATAATTGCGGACTTTCTGGGGTTGTTTTTGAAGATATTTATGAATACTTTCTGCATGCTTTATATGCTCAACCAAACTTAAAAACAGTCGTTCTTGGGCTCGATTCCTTTGGATTTAACTTCTACGAAAAAAGAGAAAAGCTGCCAAAAGTTCTACAAGGACAGGAACCTCCTTTTCTAAGCTATTTTCCTGCTATTTTTAGCTATACTGCTCTAAAAGCTACTTTAAAGACTCTCATTGACAATAACGCTGGTGAACCTAAATTTATTTTCCTTCCAAATGGATTAGTGGATCCTCTATTAGCCGAGAACAGCACAACCAATCCTTTGATGGGTAAAGAATTAGATTATATAAAAGATATCCATCAGAATGGAATCTATAAAACCTTTAACGTAGATGAAAGAGCTCTTGAGAAATTTGCCTCTTTGGTTGCGATCTGCAAAGAAAGAAATATCAATTTAAAGGTTTTTATTAATCCCCCACAAGTCGTTTATTGGGAAGCCATATTTCAACACGGCTATTGGAAATGCCTTGAAGATTTAAAAAGAAAACTCGCTAATATCCATCCGATATGGGATTTTGGAGGATATAATATTGTGACAACAAAAGATCCTAGCCTTCATGAGTTTGGCGATTTATATTATGAATGTAGTCATTTTCGACCTTTACTTGGCAGGGTGATTCTTGATACCCTATTTGAGAGAAACCAGTCCTCATTGCACTTCGGTCATTTATTATTGCCACATACTGTTGATGAACAATTAACGGTAATGCGCCAAGAAAGAGACAAATGGGCACAAGCCCACCCTGACCTAGTTTCTGAGTTGGAAAAAGATCTAAAAAATGAGACCCATCTAGTAGCAAAATGAGATACCTTAGAAAGCTGACGTCCTATTTTTTCAAAGTTTTTATTATCGTTGTGGCGCTTGCTCGCCTAATTACTTTCTTAGCAAAGGGCATTGTACGCCGCAGCTTTCTTCATCGGTGCAAAAAGCTGCTACTATGGACCTATGCTTCTATTTACCAATTTCAGCGAGCTTTAAAAGATTATGAAGAGCATAGCGTGGATGATTTTTTCTTTCACACCCATTACAATCAAAGAGCCTCCAAAAAGATCAAATTTTTAGCTGCAGGATTGCATTCCCTACTTCCGGGTAAGGAACAGTTTGTTTACTCGCTCATCCTGCCTGTGGAAAAAACAACTGCTCAGCGTTTTAAAAGCCTTCTTCAGTCACTTGCTGATCAATCTGCTCAATATAAAGAAGTTTTAATCGGCTTTAGAGAAGAAAACGCTTTATTACGCAAGACATTGTCTTCTTTCCAAAGAAATTATCCAGGGCTTTTCTTTGAGCACTCCTTTCCTGGCCTTAATAAAACTGAGATGACAAATCAATTAGCCAAATTGGCAAAGGGCAATTACTTTCTATTGCTCGATGATGAGGCTTTAATTCGGCCTGATTTGCTCTATCGCTATGAGCAGACAATACGTCTTCAAAAAAGGAAGGATAACTTAATTGTGTATGGGAAAGAAATTAAGTTAAATAAATATGGCCGTGTGGATGGTTTAACAGAGTCAACAAAGCTCGAAACTCTTCATTTCCCCTATTTATTTGTTAACTTTTTCCATGGCTCAATATTAATCACAAAAGAACTTTGGAATGCATTGAAAGGCTATTGCGAAAGTTATCATGGGGCTGCTTTATACGATTTGATTTTGAGGGCTGAACAAGCAAAGGCGTCTATTATTCGTGTTCCTGTGCTCTTATCGGTTCTTAAAGAAAAAATGATTCCAGAAGATAGGCAGGTTAAAGAGACCCAAACGGCCATTAAAGTATTCGAAGACTATACTGCAGCTCATCAGCTGTCATGGAAAATTTCCCCGGGCTATTTCTTTGGTTCTTTACGAGTTGAACCAAAGCTTAATAAAACACCCTTTGTCCATGTCATTATTCCTTATAAAAATCAAAAAAAACTGACCCTAAGCTCGATTCGACATGCTCTTAGGCAAAAAGGCGTTAATCTTGCTATTACTGCAGTTGATAATCGCAGTGATGACGATTCGATCGCAAAGGAGATTCGGGCTTTAGGCTGTGAGGTGATCTCAATTGACGAACCTTTTAATTATTCGAGATTAAATAATCTAGCCTTAGAAAGATCTGAAATTGGTAAAGATTGCGAGTATGTTCTTTTCCTAAATAATGATGTCGATTTAGAAAATGATGCCATTTACGAAATGTGCTTATGGGTTGACCAGCCTTATATTGGTACCGTGGGATGTCGCTTGCATTATCCAGATGGTTTGCTGCAATGCGGAGGCGTAGACATTAATCCAGAGTGGCCACGTCGCTTTACTGGTTGGGATGTGTTTGAGAAAAAATTGCCTTTCGAACGGTTAAATATTCAACGGCTTTTAAGAATTAGTGATGGGGTCAATGGGGCCTGTTTGCTAATGCGTAAAAGTGTATTTTTGCAAATTGAAGGCTTTGATGAAATATGGTATCCAATTGCCCATAGCGATACCAATCTATCCGCTAAGGTAAATAAGATGGGTCTATTAAACTTTTACACTCCATTTGCTAATGGCACTCATCATGAGTCGGTTACCCGTGAGGTCAGTTTTATGGAAGATTATGAGAATAGCGCTTGGCTAGATGCTCATTATTTTAATTCCAAATCTTTAATAGGAGTTTAAATGGAAGTAAAACAAGCGCCCTGTCCCATATGTGATGAACTGGCTATCTTAAGAAGCCAGGATCAGATTGGTTATCAAGCGAGTAAAAAATATGAGATTTATCACTGTGAAGAGTGTTCAACGGCATTTGCTTCTCCATTAAAAGTCGATGGGGAGATCTATAACTGCATTTACTCTAAAGCAAGGGAAGTTCCCGGGTATAATCGTTATTTTGATTATGCCGAAAGGGTTTTACAGGAAACTCATCCCCTAGACTACTTAGCAGAAATAGAAGATGTTTATTGGGGAATTAGAGAGTTTTTGAAAAAGCAAACCAAACCGATGAGAATCCTTGAGGTTGGTTGTGGTTTTGGGTATCTCACTTATGCAATTAACAAAGCAGGTCATCCTATTCATGGGATTGATATTTCGAAAGTGGCTGTTGACAAGGCAAATGATCGCTATGGGCACCTCTTTTCCTGTATTGATGTTAGAGAATTAGCTAAAAGAGAGGCTCGTGCCTATGATTTAATCATTTTTACCGAAGTGATTGAACACATAGACAATGTCAAGGAGTTTATGAGAGCGGTAGATCAGCTGCTTGTTGATGGGGGCCATTTGCTTGTTACGACACCTAATAGGACTCCTTACCCTGAAGATGTTTTATGGGAAACCGAGCCACCCCCCGTCCACCTTTTATGGCTTTCAGAAATGTCCATGAAGCATCTTGCTAAGGAACTCAACCACCGAGTGGAGTTTATTGATTTTAAAGCTCTCAACCAAAAGGAATTTCTAAATTTAGGCTGCCATTTCTCACCGATAACATCGGTTAGAAGCTATCTACCGACACGGTTACCTCGTTTAGATGAAAAGGGCGATGTGATGAAGGATACACCTAATTCCGTTCATCATTTTCCCGAATACATTGCCTTGATTCCTCCTCCCCCTATAAGAGAGAAGACTTTTTTAGAGAAAGTGGCTGCAAAAATGGATAGTTCTTTTTATCCTCTAAAAGCTCTAAAAGCAAAGCTAGATGCTTACTGTGAACGCAAAGAACTCGAACGCAAACTAAACGCCCTTCCTCACACACGTCCTACGATGTGTGCTATTTTTACAAAAAATTAAACGACAAAGGGTTCAATGAGTCTATTGACAAATTGAACCTTCAGATTTAAGATCTCTCTTTTTTACTTAAGGATTCTTATGAAAGGTATTGTTCTTGCAGGTGGAAGTGGTACAAGGCTTCATCCAATTACAATTGGAGTATGTAAGCAATTGCTTCCTGTTTATAACAAGCCAATGATTTATTACCCCCTATCTTTGCTTTTATTGGCAAATATCAAAGACATTCTCATTATTACTACGCCTCATGACCAAGACCAATTTAAAAGGTTATTAGGGGATGGCTCAGAACTCGGTATTTCCTTATCTTATGCTGTTCAAGAAAAACCTAATGGCTTAGCAGAGGCTTTCATTATTGGACGGGAATTTGTTGGCAATGATTCGGTTGCTTTAGTGTTAGGGGATAACATTTTCTACGGCAACCATTTAGGTCCTCTCTTGCAGAGCGCTCGAGAACGCAAAGTGGGTGCAACTTTGTTTGGCTATCAAGTCAAAGATCCTGAACGATATGGCGTTGTTGAAATGGATACTAATGGACATGTTCTTTCTTTAGAAGAAAAGCCAAAAAGCCCAAAATCTAATATTGCCGTTACTGGTCTTTATTTTTATGATAATCAAGTGTTAGATATCGCAAAAAATCTTAAACCATCTGCTAGAGGTGAATTAGAGATTACGGATGTCAATAAAGTCTATCTAGAAAGAGGGCAAGCGTATGTGAATGTAATGGGAAGAGGCTTTACTTGGCTAGATGCTGGGACTTATGAGAGCTTGATGCAAGCGAGCCAGTTTGTTCAAGTGATTGAAGAGCGTCAAGGTCATTGCATTGCTTCGCTTGAAGAAATTGCGTTTAGGCAGAAATTTATTACTAAAGCACAATTACGGGCCCTAGGCGAAAAACTTGAAAAAAGCGGTTATGGCAAATATCTAAGTGAAATTGTCGCTAACGAAGAAGGTCCTCAGAGATGAAGCAAAGAAAAATCACCAATATTTTAGTCACTGGGGGAGCGGGGTTTATAGGTTCTGCTTTTATCCGTTACCTATTGCAAAAGACCACTTTTACAGGGACATGCGTTAATTTAGATTTGCTTACCTATGCGGGTAATCTACAGAATCTACGAGAAATCGAAGGAAATCCTCAGTATGTATTTGCACACGGAGACATACGCAATCAAGCATTAGTAGAGCATCTTTGCCAAGAACATGCCATTGATACCATTATCCATTTTGCAGCAGAAAGCCATGTAGATAGGAGTATCCTAGGCCCTCAGGCTTTTATTGAGACAAATATCTTAGGGACTTTTCATCTTTTGGAGGTGGTAAGAAAATTGCCTCACATCCATTTTCACCATGTTTCCACAGATGAAGTTTATGGGTGCCTAGGGGATGCGGGATTTTTTACAGAGGAAACCCCCTATCAACCTAATTCTCCCTATTCTGCTTCTAAAGCTTCATCGGATCTTCTCGTACGTTCTTATGGCAAGACCTATCAGTTGTCTACCTGCACCTCAAATTGCAGCAATAACTATGGGCCTTATCATTTCCCAGAAAAGCTCATCCCTCTCATGATTTTGAATGTTTTTCAAGAAAAGCCGCTTCCTGTTTACGGTGAGGGAAAGAATGTAAGAGACTGGCTTTATGTTGAAGATCATGCCGCAGCGCTATACCGCTTGCTAGAAGAGGGTAGACGAGGCGAGACTTATAACATCGGTGGTGAAGAAGAATGGCGTAATATTGATCTTGTCCATTTAATTATAAGTACCATAGCAGAAATTCAGGGCAAGGATGAGAATCGTTTAAAGGAGCTGATTACTTATGTAAAAGACAGGCCAGGGCATGATTTTCGTTATGCTATCGATTGTAGCAAAATAAAAAATGAGCTCGGCTGGTCTCCTTCGCGATCATTTAAAGAACGCATGCGCGAAACAGTCATTTGGTATATGCAAAATGAAGAATGGACGAATAACATTCTTAATGGTTCTTATCGAGATTGGGTAGCAGAAAATTACCATGCGCGCTAAGCTAAAGTTCCGCAGAGGGGCTTTTTATAGCTTTTTAATTACCTAAGGATAAAATCAAAAGAAGCCCAATGGCAAATTTTTGAAAAGGGTAACTATGCAGCATGCAGACGAAAAAAATTCTCTTCATTTACTAAGCGGATGGCGCTTTTCTGCACTTCTAATTATTCTTTGCCTGACGATTGTGGGCTATCTCATATTTACACTCTGGGCTGGTTGGGAAAAGGTAGCTGTGGCCTTTAGTGAAGTTGGTATTTCTGGTCTTCTTGTTCCCATCTCGTTAGCTTTTATGGCCTATCTTTTTCGATTCACAAGATGGCAACACTTCTTACATCTATTGGGACATCGTATTCCTTTTTATAAAAGCTTTAGGATTTATATTGGAGGCTTTGCCTTTTCTGTGACCCCTGGAAAAGCTGGTGAGGCATTACGTAGTGTTTTTTTAAGAGATTACCATGTGCCCTATAAAGAAAGCTTTGGTGCATTTTTAGCAGAACGGTTTTCTGATGTAATGGCATGCGTACTTCTTTCTTTAGGAGGGCTTCTTTATTGTGCTCAAATGCGCCCTTTTCTTTATCTCGCGATCGCCTTTGTGGCTACCATTTTAATTTTAATCCAAAATAGTACGCTTTTAAGATGTCTAGAGGCTTTACTAAAAAAAATTACTCCAGAACGTTTCTCTAGCTATGTTCAATTTGCATTAGAGACGATTTTATCTTTTAAGAAGTGCTTTAGCATCACTCATTTAACGCTTGGTATTGTTCTTGGGATATTTGCTTGGGGTCTTGAAGGGGTGGCATTTTATTATTTATTAAAAAGTTTAGACGCATCCATTAGCTTCCATATTGCTATTTTTATATATACCTTTTCTTTACTTATCGGAGCTATGACCTTTTTACCCGCGGGTTTAGGAGGTGCGGAGCTAGCAATGTTGCAATTTTTAGCAATCTATCAGGTTCCGTCCTCGATATCTGTTACAGCAACCATTGTCATTCGCTTGACCACTTTATGGTTTTCTGTCTTACTGGGAATTTTGCTTTTGCCAAGGGGGCAATTGAAGGTAAACAATTAACTTACCAAGTGCCGCCTAGCGCTTTGATGAGCTGAATAGAAGCAGTGTAGCGTTGTCCTCGAACAGCATTTAGGGCTCTTTCTGCGTTTAATAGATCTCTTTCGCTATCCACGACGGCAAGATATAAGCCGATCCCTTCAATATAGCGATCAAAGGCGATACGATAGGTAATGTTGGCGGCCTCCACAGATTCCTGAAGCTTGTTGGATTCTTGATAAAACCATTCAATATCGGAAAGACTTGTATTGACTTCTTCTAAAGCAAGAAGGACACTCTGCTTATAATTTTCATCGGCCTCATTAAAACGAGCCCATTGTAACTTAAGGTTACTATCAAGATAACCGGCATCAAAGATCGTTTGAAAAGCATTGGTACCCACTGACCAATACTTGCTTCTAGCGGACAAAAAGTATTTTAAGTCTGGGCTTAAAAAACCAATAGCGCTTGTTAAAGAGAAGGAAGGAAAGTAGGCTCCATAGGCCGCTCTTACTAATGCATGGGTTGATGCCCGTTCTCTTTCTAATTGCCTGATATCAGGGCGTCTGAGCAAAACCTCCGAAGGCAAACTGGCTAGAACAGGGGGAGGATTGTTAGTGAGTGGATGGTGTTCGAGATAAAAGAGAGAAGAGGGGACACCAATTAATGTAGCAATGCTATTTTCTAGACTTTCCCTAAGTCTTTTGGCTTCATAATAATCGGCTTCAACATTCGCGAGGTCCAATCGTGCCTGCGAAACAGGGTCGTAGTTGATGATTTTATATTCATAGCGATCTTGGTTGACCTTAAGAGCCTTTTTCCTCGTCTCAATGGTTTTCAAAAACAGGTCAAGTTGTTGATCTAGCGAACGAATGCGGAAGTAGCGATCAGCTAAATCGGTTGTAAGAACAAGAGCGAGATCAGCAAAAGCTTCATACTCGGCTTCAGCATGATAGACAGCGGAACAATAGATATTTTTTAACCTTCCCCAAAGGTCTAGCTCCCAGCTTAAATTAAATGGTAATGAGTAGGTGATTTGATGCTGCCTAAAAAGAGGAACGGGGGCCTTCGAATTAGAGAGAACCTGGGCTCCAAAGGCCTTGTTTAGGAAAGTTTCATTGTTATAAGAAGGAGCCGCATTAAAATGGGGGTAAAGGTCTGAGCCAGACATACCAGCTTCTGCTCTAGCTTGAATAATTCGCTCAATGGCGGCTTTAAGGCTATAATTATTACCTAAAGCTTGCTCAATCAAGCGATTTAGCTTGTCATCTTCAAAAATTTCCCACCAATGGCACACTTCTTCCATTTCAGATGAAGGTTCACTTGCTCTTTTCCATTCCTCAGGAACAATGTTTTCAGGGTATGGATAGTTAGGACCAACATTGCAACCGACAAAGAGGGTTAAAAGGAACAGGGTAGGAAAAAAAAATCTGATATTCATGGGTACTTTATTCGTGATTTCTCGTTATTGCAGCATATGGCAAATAAATTTTTTTATTAACAAATAAATGACAACATGTTGATTGTAACTTTAGCCATACGGTGTCCTTATACGTTCGCCGTTGTTGCTATTTTGATGCTTATCTTAGACCTGAATTGCTACCAGAACCTCGTTTAAGGCTAATTTTGATAGGACAGATACAATGGAAGCGATGAAGGCAAGAGTATTCCCTTGGCGAAAGGATTCAGGCAGTAGATGGCTTATTCAAATGATCCTTAAATGGGCGAATCTTTACATAAAGATGAAATACTGAAAGCAAATATCGAACAAAATACGTTTACTAAAAAGCCTTGCCCTTAGATATCGCGGAAATAGATTTGCTATATAGCTAACTGCTGTTTCAATGATCTACCTATGACTACTTATTTCCTTTTCCTCTTTACTAGAACGAATGCGATTTTGGCTATACAACCACACTTTGCAAGAAGTGTCATTTGCCCCTCTTTAAGTCCATCTTCTAAATCAAAACGGTTATAAGTACCATCAGCATAGAGCGTGGATTTTCTGGAGTGTCTAGCTCCATTTCCCATAAAATTAACATCGCTTTCTAAGCTTGGGCTTAAAGTGAACTTCTATTGGCTTACACTCACTTGTTACGATCATTTGAACTTTGATACCACAGAAGTACCGCTTTTTAGAAGCTGCCTAAATAACAATTCTCAGGGGAAAATTTTTCTTTTATCTATTCTATTCTTTTGGCAACTTGCAACGGGAAAGCTATCGACAATAAATTATTTACTATCAGAAGCTTGCTTAAACAATAGAGCTAAAAATCGAAAAATAGCATTCTAACAATCCTACCCATCTGAATTCTAAATGGTTTTTGTGCAAAGTTTTAGTAGTCATTCAGGTCTTAGGCCTTTGGCTTATTACACAAACTCAAACAGGCAGTAATGATGTTGAAAGGATTGAATCACAAATCATCCAGAGAACCGGCATTCGTCATACAAAGCAAAGGTGTAGAGATTAAAAATGCCTAAAGAAGGGATAGTCTGCTAGGTCGAGGAGTTCCCGATCACCTCGACTATCTCCATAGGCATAAAGGATATAATTTTTTTTAGGACCAAAGGTCTCTACGAGGCGTCGAACTTTTTCTTCCCCCCAGCAGTTTTTACCCTTTAGTAAACCGGTCACTTTTCCATGGCGATCAACATCTAATTGTGATGATAGAACCGATGTAAATCCTTGCTCGTGTGCCCAAGGCGCTAAATAGACCTCCAGATTGGCGCTCACCAAAACCAAAAGATGGTTTTGCTCATAATGCCATTTGATTCTTTCCAAGGCCTTCTTTTTAATGAGCCGTTTCAAGCAATCATGGGCGTAGTTTCTACCTGCTATTTCGGCTATGGCGAATGGTTTCCCTTTTAAAAAACGTGTTAGTAATGCCTCTTTAGCCTGTTGCCTGGATATTTTATTTAACCGAAAGCGAAAGAAAACAGGAATAGATAGAAATAAATTTTTGATAGTCCCCCAAGTTCCTACAATATTCCAAAGATAAGGAATTAAAGTGTCGAAGTAACTGATGGTGCCATCAAAATCAAATGCCGCAATCACAAGCTGGTCACTGTTTTCTCTACTCATTCGCTTTTAAAATCCTTTCTAAACTTGGTTTAAGCTATTGTATTTTCTTTCTTCTCAAATAAGAAGAGAAAAATTACTATTAGGATATAAAATGGAATGACATATGAGATCCTTCAAGAGCTTTTGGCAAGTAATTCTCTCTTTGGTTCTAATCACAGCTTTATCGAGTTGTGGTATTCTTAGAGTACCCACTTATGGTTTTTGGGAAAAAAGAGTAGATGTTGAGCCTATCTCAAGGGCTGTGATTACTTACGCAAATAAAATGCGAGTAGAAAAAAGCTTGCGTTTTGAAGATTCTCAAATTTTTTATTCTGATTATGCCGAAGTGATTCGCATTATCTTCTCTACACAGCTCATTTTAGAGTTAAAAGAAACAAGAGAATTAGTCGTGGATCTTGTTGAAGGTCTTTTGCAAGAACTCAATAGTGACCCCATCATCACGACTCAGTTTCAAGCAGGTATGGTACGACCCGAAAATATTGAGCTATACATAGGCTTTGAAAGCTATTTTTGTGAATATGTTGATCAAATGAATATGGGGTGGGTTAGCATGTATGATGGTATTGTCCGCTTTTATTCGGCTACTCTTAAGGATTTTCGTAAAGATTATTGGCATGATCGTACGGAACCCTATTACAAGAGCCGCCAATTTGTTATTTATGATCGAGAAGCAAAAGCCTCCTATAATGCAATTAATCCGCCAGGGAAAGAACAACTACCGGTTTATGATGCCCTTATTCAATAGTCACGAATATGTCACTGAATAGGTTAGCCGCTAACTTAATTGAAATCTCTTATGCCAATAGCTCTAAGGAGCTAGTGGTTTTCCGCAATCGCATTTATAATAGCACTTTTGGCATTGGTAGGATGATAAAATGGTTGCAATTAGCCTTTCCATCCTTATGCCCAAGTGAAGCCAAATTGAAAGTACAGTGTCAACAGACTCGTCAGCTCTTCTTCTCTAAAATTCGAGAATTAGAACAAGCTGAAAAGCATCTTCAACAGGGAATCAAAGCACGTTTATCAGGGCGTTCTTTTGCCTCTTGGCAATTTGACCAGGCAAAAGAATCTTTATTGCTATTTAATCATTATCTCGGGCCTCTAGTTAAAGAGATAAGGAAGGGAAAAAACCCAAAGGCATTGGCTTTTTTATTGGCTAAAATTCCCGATGATGAAAAATTACCTCAATTAAAAAAATTAAAACGCCTCTTTAGTCGGCTCCATTTTTATCACCGTATTTTTGTCATTGAAGAAGTCTCTCAAGCGAACATTCCCCTTGCACAACTAAGGAAGATGAGTTTCGATGAGCGTCTTTCTGCCTCAGAGAAAAAAAAGGTCAAGCAATGGCTCGAAAAGATAGAAGTAGCAGCAAGCTCTGAAATCTCCTCTTTCAATGGATGGATAGAGAATCGTTATGCGCAAGTGCGTTCAGTTCATCGCCTTTTATGTGGCATCGTTGATTTTATACGTAAAAATATACGTTTAACTAATGATGAAGGGTTTCATTGCGATGTTGAGGCATTAGAAACTAACTTAGTTGAATGTGGGTATTCTCACTTTGAAGAAAAGGATAGTCAGCACATGCATTGGAGAGAAACCTTGCAGCCAGGCGCAAAGTTTTTAGCTAATGATCAAGAATTAATTTTAGGCGAGAGGCGAGTTCAAGGTGAAGCATTCGTCTATTCTATTGCTAATCATCCTGAGATCGAAATGATCATTTATCATAATGAGCCGTGGAGTTACCTTAAGCGGTTCCAAGAGAGTGTTTTACATTGTGGAATTATTGCTAGAAAAATTGTGGCTATTAGCCACTTTGGGCAAATAGTGATACAAGAAAGGCTATATGAAACATTAACGGATATACGCTGGTCTGACCCCTCATTAAAAACAGTGACGTTAGAGGATCAAAAACGTGCTCAGCCAATTATTCAATTATTAAAGGGATTAGCTTCTAGAGAATATTTTACCCCTTTTCCTTTAACCCCTCAGTCATTTGCATTTAACCTTCAGGGAGAATTAAAAGCGGTTGACTGTTTAGTTCCTGCTTACTTCAGCTTTGATCTTTTAGAAAATTTTGCTTGGCAATGTGCTCAAGGGAATCCCCATATATTTTCTTACCTTATGAAAGAATCAAAATTAGGGAGCCTAGTTCAAGCTAAATCCTATCAAGGGTCATTTAAAAGCACACTTAATGAATATTTATCTAAAAATTCTACCGTGCAAAACAACACCCATTTTGAACCTGCGGTTATAGAACGACAAGGCCTGTTTTATTGCGTCGTGAAAAAACACTTTGAAAGTGCATGGAGTGAGTATGCAAAGCATTACGAATTAGAGAAAAACAAAAAATTTCGTAAGGAAGTGATTGAAGAACTTTGCCGCTTACAAAAACACTTCTGCCCAGGAGGAATTTTAGTGGATACTCTTTTTACGACTGCTTTTCATCAGGTTCTTAAAAAGCTAAAAGTGCCTTTAAAACAAGAAAGTTTTGAAAGAAAGCTAGTTTCTCTTCAGAAAAAAGCCCCCTCGTCTCCTAAAGCTAAAATAGACATTTTCTGCATCGAGCAGGGAATTTATGATAAAAAACAGATCAAACAAATGAAAGGAAGGCTTGAAGCGCGTTTATCAAATGCCTAAACTAAGGCTATAAAGCTAAGTAACCGATGCTTAGTTTTATCGTAGCGATAAGAATAATACTGTTCAGGATGAGTGTAAGTACATTGCTTGGCTATTTCAATGTGTTGTTTTAGTATCCCTGAATTTAAAAGCTCATCTTCAGTAATTTTCCAAAAATCAAAATAATAAGGCTTCACTTGATAAGGCAGAAAAGCCTGTGGAAGTTCTTTTTCATAGTTAATAAATTCAGCTGCTTGAGGACCTAAGCTAGGCGATATGCAGATAAGTAAATCCTGAGGACGGCTACCGAAAGATTTTACAAGGCTTTGGATCGTTTTTGTATAAATACCCTTAACAGAGCCTCTCCAGCCACAATGGATGGCCGCAGCAATATGATGACACGGATCATAAATTAAGGCCGCCTGGCAATCCGCATGGCGAATCGTGATAGCGAGATTTTTTTGCTTCGTTACCAAGGCATCGCCTTCCCCTATATGGCCTGGATGTGTTGCTTCGATCATATGATCGCTATGAATCTGCGTAAGCTGAGCAGTTGATAAGTGAAAAGTTTCCTGGAATTGATCTAGATTTAATGCTTCATGCTTTAAAAACGAACCATGCCTTACGTTTTTAAAAGGGGCTAAAAGATCAAATTGCCAGAACAGAAAAGGGCCTTCCTGGTTTAACTTCATTTTTTTAACACCAATTCAGCAGCAAAACCGCCATCACGACCTTGTTCGTCTGGTAAAATTAATTCTTGATGGGTGCATTGAAGAGAAAATTCTTTGCAGGCAGAAGAGACTAAAACTTGGTTTTCTTCCCTTAGAATACTGCATGTCATTAACCAGAGTTTTCCCCTTTCATTGAGTAACTCCACTGCTCTTGCTAGGATACGGTGAGCAAGCATTTTTAACTCAGAGAGAGAGGTCTCGGAAAAGCGCCAACGAGCTTCTGGTCGCTTATTCATGACGCCTGTATTGCTACATGGGATATCGGCGATGATGAGATCAAATTTTGTTGTGAGGGGGTATTGTTCAGCGGGCCCATGAGAAAGATAAGCGGGTATCTGGTATTTGGCTAAGTTTTCTTTAATTCGTTCTAGCTTAATCTCTGAAACGTCGTTAGCAAATAGGGTTGCTTGAGGAAAGTAGTCATGAGCGAGGATAAGCTTTCCTCCGGGTGATGAGCAAAGATCTAAAACACGATGTGGATTAAAGCTTTCTTGGTTAGCTAAGTGGTGAAAAAGAAGAGCGGGGGTTGAATTTTGAATGTAATATTCAGAGGAGGACGCATATTTTTCAATGTCAGAAGAGGAGAATAAAATCATTTCCAAGTTTTTAGCGGAACGTTTTCTCGCCATTAAAGGAGGAGGGAGATTACCTGCGGCCAAAACCTGTTGCGTTTCCGCTAAAGTGAATTGTTTTAGCAAATGTTGGATCAGCTCTTCAGGGTAGGAAAAGCGAATGCTTAACCCTTTGGCTGTGATTCCCTCAGGTCGTTTTAATAGAATCGTTTCATGTTTTCTAAGAAGGGCATTGATGAAACGTGCAATGGGAGATGAACAATATTTTTTTGCAAGTTCAACGGCTTCATTAACAACTGCATACAAGGGGACACGATCCAACATCGTCAGTTGATAAATAGCTGAACGGAGGATAAGAAGGGGTTTTAATTTTAAGCTAATTTTTTTGTATGCATTAAGTTGAAGAAGGAAATGATCAAGCGTTAGTTTCATGCGCATGGTGCCAAAAGCAATTTCCTGGGCAAGCCTCCAATCCACTTCCTTTGGATGGTTCTTTTGATGCCATTGGTTTAGCCAATCTTCGATAAAAGCCTCTTGCTTTTCAGCTGAATAGAGAGCTAAAAAGGCAGCTTCCCTAGGATTGCTTAATTTTTGTGAGGATACCTTCCCCTGACCACTCTTGGAACCACGCGGATAAGTTGGATGTGGCTTCTTGCTGGATGGCTTCTGATTGGGTTTCGATCCATTGACAGATGACATCGATACTTGCTCCTAATGAAAGTTTTTCTAGTAAAGCATATTCAGTAGGAGAGATTTCTTTCCACGTGACGATCAAGGAACGCCTTCGATAGACGAGAAAATGGTAAGTCCTATCCTTTTCCAATTTGGGGAAATCCTGTTCTACCCAGTATTCGGGGGACTCTTTTAGTAATTCCTTACGAAATGCAAATAAGTCAAAAGGCATTTTAAACAATCGCACATGTGGTTGTAAATGAAGTTCTGTATTCAAGATTAAAACGCTGTTTGCCCCTTGCAGATCTTCATTAGACAGGGGAGGGTAATGAATAGAAAAAAAGGCGAGGTTATACGCGTGATCGATGGCTATTGCATGAGTCATCAGTTCTTTATCATCGGCATGATACTCTTCTTTGAGCCATTGTGGCAATCGATCCCCCAGCGCGCTAAGCGACCAATGTTTGGGAAAATATTTTTGCAAATAAGGAATCGCAATCGTGCGATTAAAATCCTCATAACTAAACAAACGGACAGCAAGAGGGTACGTATCGTGCATAATTTTTAAAAGTCGCCACCAATATTGCTGATTATAGAGTTCGATTCGTTGATGGGATTGCAAAGTTGGACTTGGAGAAATAAATAATGCAGCCTCTTCTTCTATAGGAGCTCCTCTTGGTGTGAAAGGTGCTATTCGACTTTGAAAATCAATAGGTTGAGTAATGATACTCGCAAACCATTCTTGAAGTTCAGCTAGATGTTGAGGAGGATTGGGCTTGCTGATTTGTGACATACAGGATGGCTTTCGATAATGTTTTTTTGAAATTGTTTGGCTTTAAGTGCTTCTTTCCAGGTATCTTCAAAACTAATATGGTTATCGTCCCATTCTAATAGAGTGGATACACCTTTCGTTTTAGGATAGATCGAAGCGTAGAGGTTCCATACCTCATCTCTTACGTACGTGTCATGAGTGTCTAAAACATAGTCTCCATGATCTGAATGACCTGCCAGATGGATTTGAAGGACCTTATCTAGGGGGATATTAGAAAGGTAATCTATAGGATCAAAATGGTGATTTCGGCTAGAGACATAAACGTTATTAACATCTAACATCATATAGATACCTGCTTTGTCAACAACGGCAGAGTAAAATTCCCATTCAGGCATTTCATCTTGCTTAAAGGTGACATAAGACGATAAGTTTTCAAGAGCAAAAGGAAGTTCTAAGTAATCTTGGACAATTCTTGCTCGCTCTGCTACAAAGCCGATCACTTCTTTCGTATAGGGAAGTGGTAAAAGATCATGGTAATGGGCACCCGGTGCCCTTCCCCAGCATAAATGATCGGAAACCCAAGGGGTTTTGGTTCGTTTAGTGAGGTTTTTTAATTTTTTTAGATAGTCGAAATCTAAAGGAGCATGGCTCCCGATGGCTAACGAGACACCATGCTGCACGACGGGATAACGATCGAGAATTCTTTCTAAATTCTCGAGAGGTCGGCCCCCATCAACCATGTAGTTTTCACTAATAATCTCAAACCAGTCAATATGGGGATGATGTTCAAAAATATATTCATAATGAACAGCGCGAAGGCCGATGCCGATGCCTAAGTTGGGAAGTTGATGGAGTGTCATTGTTTTATTTTTGGGCTTGAGCTCTTTTTTTAGCCATTTTATCGGCAACTAATTTGACAGCATCGTTTTTATCATCCACTGAGCAATCGCTTTGACCTTTGCAGGCCCCTTGTCCTTTACAATCATTTTTTTCTGTACGGCAACGGTTTAACCCTTTGCAATCATTGTAACCTGTGCAAATTTGGCTAGCGACCTTACGTGCGAGCAATTTTCCTTCGGCATCCAAACTATTGTAGGTTTTTTTTCCTTCATCATTGAGTTCTTTTAAGAGATCTTGCTCACTGATGAGTTCATTGTTTGCACTCACCGATGAGGGGGCTGCTGTTCCTGTAGGTGTTGAGGCTGCCTGTGCTTGATCCACAGCAAGGATGCCACCCACTAAGCCTAAAAGAGCAAGATTTTTTAAAGATTTCTTTTTCATATCACTCCATTAATTTATAAAGAATAGACGAATCTAGGAAGTTTAAGCTGCATTGGAGGGTTAAAGAAAGGGCTGCCTAAAGCAGCCCAACTTAAATTAAAAACTGTTTTAGCCTTCATCAGCAGCTAGGTAGCGACCTTGCTGAGATTTTTGTTGTTCAAAAGATGATGAAGGGTTACTAGAGGTTGAAGATGGACGGTTGTAAGAAGAACCGCTACCTTGTGTTGATGTCCCTCTATTGGACTGATTGCTTTGGGAAGGGCTTGTCTGATAATAGCTGCTGCCAGATTGGCTTGAGCTTGGATTATAGCTGCTTCCTGGTTGGGTTGAGCTTGGGTTGTAGCTGCTACCGGCTTGGCCTGCGCTTGGGCTATAATAAGTGCTGCTTGAACCTTGACCTGAACTGCTTCCTTGGCTAGCTCCACCTGTTGAACCTGTTTGGTAATAGCTGCTGCTTCCTGTGCCGTAATTGCCATGATTGTTATAGTCGGCATTGTCTGCTGTGTAATTTTGCCCATTAGAAGGTCTTTGTCCACCACAGCCACCTTTGCAACCAGCTGCTAGCATATTTTCATATAGATTAGCTCCCCCCTCTTGCTCATCAGCAGTCAAAGACTGAGATCCAATAAGTGAGCCTGCAGCCATCCCCATTAAAATAAGTTTAGTGAAGTCACGTTTAGCCATGATAATCTCCTTTGAATTTGATATTAGCACAAGAGTCTAAAAGCTAATTTTAAAGATCATTCAAAAAAATCGTATAACTTTTTTGCCTTTTAGCAAATCCTTCGTAGGCTATTGCTAATAGCAGAAACATTCAAAGCTAGACTTTTAAACACTTACATTCGGATCCACTCTAGTTGCTCAACAATAAGCAACAGAAAAATCATCCTTTGAAAATTAGATGTAGCATTATTTTTGAACCAACGCAAGAAAATTTAGAGAAATTTTTTAACTAGCGTGTTTCCCTAGACTTGAATGGCTACCAAAACCTCGTTTAAGGCTCATGCGACGGAAGCGATGAAGGCAAGGGTATTTCCCTTGGCGAAAAGCTTAAGCAGTAGATGGCTTATTCAAGGTGGTTAGAATAAAAATATTTCGCAGGGATGATGGCACAACTGATCATTTCAGCGTTTGGCATTTCTGAATTCTAAAAATAATTTTTGTACAAAGTTTGGGTAGCCCTTAAGGTCTTAGGCTAGGTGAGGATTTTTCATTTTTAAAAGCTATTGAAAAGTAGATATAACGTGATCAAGGGCAGCGCTAATGTTTTTTAATAGGTCCGCATTTTTAGTAATTCCATAGGGTTTTTCTAATGCTTGCGGATCGTGATAGGCCACTTGTGTTCCTTCATCAGTGTTCCAAACAAGGATTTTTAAGGGGAGTTCAAGACCGATGAGAGGGTTTTCCTGCATAAGCAAAGTTCCGATTTTTGGATTTCCAAAAATAATGAGTTTTTCCTCTTTTAACTCTAACCCTGCTACTTTTGCTTCCTCAGAATGGTCAATAATGACAAAGATGGTTGCTTCTTTGGAGTTAAGGAAAGTCGTGATTTTATCGATTGTGCTTGAGACCGAGTAGGAGCTTTTTTTTATGATTAAGTGATTTTGCATACGATCCCCCCTTTGCTCAATAATTACTATTTAAAAGAGCTTGCGTTTTCTGTCAAACTTATTTGTTATTATTTTGCTCGATTTTTATATAAAAAATTTATATAATAATTTTCTTTTATGAACTTAATAAATAGAAAATATGCGTTCTGCACGTTCTGCTATCATTTCGATCACCTTCCTCTGGTTAGGACACTTTTTGGTTGATTTTATGTTGGGTATTTGGCCTGTTTATAAAACCATGATGGGATTAGACCTCGCGGTGGCAGGCATGATCGCGGCCTCATGTGCTTTTTTAGGTGAGGGGATGCAACTCATTTTTGGAGGCCTGTGTGATAAAGGTTATAAAAGACGTTTAGTTCTCTTAGGATTAATCTTAACAACCGCCAACTCACTATTTATTTACACGCAAAATTATGTTTTGCTGTTTGTTCTTTTTTTTCTCACTTGTATGGGTTCTGGAGCCTTCCACCCAGCTGCAACTTCTCTTGTGGGCAGCCTAACCCAGAACAGAAAAAGCCTTTATATTGCTCTATTTTCTTCTGGAGGGGCATTAGGACTTGCTGTAAGTCAAATCACTTTCTCTCAGCTCTTTTATCTCTTAGAAAAACATATTGCTTTGATTGCTGTTCCTACATTTATTCTATCTATAGGTCTTTTCCTTTGCGGTTATTTCAAAAAAGAGCAAGAAAACGAGGGTAGAAAAACACATTTCAGCGCCAAAAGCTTTAAGCAATTTTTTAAAAACCGAGAATTGAGATTTTTATACATTAATCAGGTTTGTAATCAGACAATTGCGTGGTCTACTATTTTTCTTCTGCCCGATGTGTTGATAAGCAGAGGTTATAGTGACATGATTGCTTACGGGGGCGGGCATCTTTCGTTTATTATTGGAAGCGCCATTATGATGATTCCAAGTGGTTTCTTGGCTGATAAGTATTCCTCACAGCTTGTTATGTTTACATCAACGCTGATAGGCATGGTCCTTTTTTATGCCTTTCTCTTCTTGCCAGGTTTAGAAGTAGGGGTGTTGATGGTCATTCTTTTCTTTATGGGTGCTTCCATCGGTGTGATTCAACCTGTAGCTATTGCCTTTGGTAATATCCTTTGTAAGAGCAATCCCGGTATGGTAAGCGCATTTTTAATGGGCATGGTTTGGTGTATTTCTGAATTTTTGGGCCCTGCTGGAGGCGGTTACTTAACACGCCTTTTTGTTGATGATGCACCTGCAAAAGCTTTAAGTTTAATTGGCGTTTTATTTGTTGTAAGTCTTGTGGCAACCGCTTTATTGCCAAGGAAAGAAACTGAGATTACCATGACTCAAGAAACCATTGCTCGTTTTAATATGAACGCTGTTTAAGCTAGGCCGCCTCACTCTATAGATGAAGAACATTTATCCTAATCTATCCCTGTTAACAAATTTATCTAATAAACGTGATTCCCTCTGAGCGGTAATCTAAGAGCACACTCTTTTAATCAATTTTAGATTATTTTGTTGGTGCGTAATAAAGCGAGAACCTATTCGCAAGACCGGAAGATTTTAAATGGGAAAAATAATATTGCCATTTTAAACAAGGATTGAAAGTCAGGCTGGTTTTAGCCTATGATCATCAAAACGATTTAGTTATGAATATTCGAGCTTGGTGATTTGCATGGGTTTTGCTAGTGGCATAGCTGCTAACAAGCTTTTATAAGACTGCGATGGCTGTGAGGGGGTATTGGCTAAATTTGGCCGACTATCAATGATGAAAAATGCTATGTGTGATGACAGGCATCAAAAAGAGCTTAATTTTGAAAATGATTGGTGGATAAGATGAATATTGTTTGTTGGCATTGTGCAAAACCAATCCAGGAATTACCTGCGAAAATTCCTTTTCGCTTTACATGCCCCTATTGCGATTCCTATTTGCATTGCTGTGTGAATTGCAAAAATCACGCTTTGGGCTATTCTAATCAGTGTAAGGTTCCTGGAACGGATCCAATCGCAGATCGACAAGGGCTAAACTTTTGCGATGAGTTTGAAATATTGGGGAAGGAGCAAGCTCCAAAAGCCAATATAAATGATATTTCAAAACGATTATTTGGAGACTTAGAATGAAGAAATTTTGGATACTTTTTAATATTTTTTTTGCACCTCTTCTTCACTCAGAGGAGACCCCCTTTCTTCGAGAGAAACAGGTGCTTACAACCCTCGATGTTATGACATTAGATCCTAATTTTTCAAATTTTATTACTGCGTTAAATGTTGCAAATTTAACAAATTTATTAGAAAATACTAATCAATTTACGATCTTTGCACCGACAAATGCTGCGCTCGATAACCTTCCTAATGGGACATGGAAGGACCTCCTCAAACCTGAACATCTCCAGAAACTCCAAAACTTTATAAAAGATCACATTGTGGCAGCAAAGATCACTATAAATGATTTTAAAAACGAGTATTTAACAACCATTAACGGCAAAAAACTGCATGTTAATCGTAACGACAACCTTGTCACGGTCAACGGAGTCCCTATCGTTTTACCGAATAAACAAGGGATTAATGGCGTCGTTCATGGAGTTAACAAAGCATTTACGCCTTAAATTAGGATTTATATGTCAGTTGAAACTTTTTCACCTACTTCTTTTTTTTCAAAATTATTTCATCTTCAATCGCCTACCGCGGAAGAAAAAGCCGCTAAAGCACAGGCGAACTATCAAGCTTTTTTGCGTGCTAAAGCGGCCCGGCAGCAAAAGCAAGAATCAAAGCTTGTTGAACAAGAAGTTCGCGCTATTCAAGAAAAGGCGGTCCATGACTGCGTTAGACAAATTTTAAATAATATTTTCATTACCTTTAGCCATTGTTTTGTTGTAGAATGCAAATGGCAAGGACATCAAGTATTTGCTTTGAAGCTAGATCCTAATTATCCTCCTTATCTAGTATCTAAAACGACTAGAATAGCGCAAGAAGCATGGGGGGGCTTTGTTGATTCGTTAAGGCTTCAAGTCACAGTAAAACCCACCGGTTTGTGCCAGACTACTACAACAATAACTAGAACTTATTCCGATTTAAAATCAGAGGCATTTTATACCTTTAAAACCTGTAACCGATGGTTTAATGCTCATCTAGGAGGGTCTATTTGTCATCCACAATATAACATGACAGGACAAGGTTGGTGCGATATTATTCAAGATTTAATGAGCAGTATTTCCGATGCAGGTTTTAGGAGAGCGGCAGAGAAGACATTAATAGGATTTAAAAAACATGATGGACTCATGCGAGAAGCTGCTGGTTATTTTGAGTCTTGTGAGCCTACCGATAAACAGTTGAGATTTCAGCAGCGTTTACAAGATATTGTTCAGGGCATTTTTAAAAATTATAAAGAGTTTAACTATTTAAAAGAAGTCATAGAAATTTTAGAAAGTAAACCTTTCTCTGAATCTACTCTTGTCGAGGTAGCCGCGAGGCATACTGTCATGGACATTGAAAATCTTCCTGATGGCGCTGAGGACAATTTTAAGTTAAAAACATTAAAGAATATGGATGCTATTAAAAAGCTTGCGAAAGAGAGACCGGTGTCTGATTACTATGAAGATTTATCCATTTAATACTTAATATACAGAGGAGAGCTCTATGATAGGACCTTCTACAGGCGTAAAAAAGGGCAGCTGGTGCCCTTCTTTTCTTAAGAGCAATAATGAGGAAAGCTGTGAGGTTAGGGTTGTGAAAGAAGCCCTTAGAGTTCTTAATGAGCAGATTGCTCCTTTTCAGCCTTCTTATATCGTGTTTGGTAACGTGGATGAACGAGAAGAGCTTTACATGGTAAAGGTTGATTCAGCAAGTTCGCATTGCTTTTCTCCTAAAATTGATTGCTCATTGGACGTTTTTAGCACATTCCAAAAAAGTAAGGAAGATGAATCGATTCTTTATCCTCTCCCTCTTCTTCCTCAAACCTGCGTGCTCAATATTCCACACTCCAGTCCATACTTTATCCAAGGTAAAGAATACTACCTATTTGACCCCGCTAGGGAGTCGATAAAGCTTCCTAAAAATACCATTTACCAAGATAAACATATCCGTTTACTAGGTAAAGAGGAATGGAAGAGTCGACTTCAAAGCGTCGTGGATCTTGCAAGACAAATCTTGCAAAAGGGGAAGCGGGCCAGCTTAGAAGACTTTGTTGCTCAGGCAGAAGTACATCTAAACTCTTTACAAGATCTTGAGAATGGATTAAACGAAAACATTGCTCTCACGCTGATCCAAGAGCAGTGTGCTAAAGATCTTGCCAATGTCGTGATTATTTTATTAAAAGACTCAGCCTTATCTAAAGCTGCAACGACGATTCGTAACCTTGAGCAAATCAAGAAAATAGAAAAGTCAAAACTGGTACAAGCTGTGGCTAGAAGAATCATTGAGAAAAATGAGGATCGCTTGGACTTTCGCAGCCCTAAAAAAATTAAAAAACAGGTGCTGAAGTCTCTTCCTGACGCTTAAAACTTATACCTAATCGCCTCCTCAACCAAAGGGGGAACAAAGTCCTTTAAAGAACCTTGGTTGAGAGCGATTTCTCTTACTAATGAGGCACTGATGAAACCAACTGTTTCATCAGCTATTAAAAAAAGAGTTTCAATGCCGCCTAGGCGAACATTGGCTCTTGCTAGCATCTTCTCTTCTTCTAGATCAATACCTGAGCGCAGCGAACGGATAAGGCAGGAAATCTTTTGTTGCTTGGCGAAATCGACCGTTAAACCTTCATAACTCACAACAGAGATACTGGCTCGATGGTTTGTCAGCCTCTTTAGAAGTTCTATTCTTTCTAAAATAGGTAAAAAAGAAGCCTTTTGACTATTAACCGCAACGCCTATCAGCAACTGATCAAAAAGATCAGCAGCTCGATCCATTATATTGAGATGGCCCGTAGGTTGGAGGATCAAAGGATCCTGCATAAAGGGCTGATTTTAACATCTTACTTTCTGATATTGATGGAGGTAAGAAGGACCTGCATGGCGAACACTAATCAGTTCCAGTGAGTTCAACTCCCTGATATCGTGGCTATCCAAAGTATCTTCAATAAAAAACATGCCATTTTTCTTCAAAATCTCCGTTTGATCAAAAAAATGGATCAGAGCTTGAGAGGGAGTCTCTTTTTCTGTGTAAGGTGCATCAGCATAAATAACATCAAAAGATTGAGGAGAAAGTCTGTTTAATGAGCGAAAGACATCACCAGGAATTACGGTCACGTCTCTTTCAACTCCTAAGAGCTTGCTATTATTTTTTATGCAGGTAATTGCCTCCTTGCTTTGATCCACGAAAGTCGCCCGTTTAGCGCCCCGGCTTAAAGCTTCAAGGCCCATAGCTCCTGAACCTGCATAAAGATCTAAAAAGGAAGAACCTTCTATATAGTTTTGCACGATATTAAAAAGTGTTTCTCTAAGGCGTGCCGATGTAGGCCGTGTTAATAATCCTTTTGGGGCTTGCAATTTGCGTCCCTTATATCGCCCACCAATAATTTGCATTTGTTTAAACTCCTAATTCCGCAGTCTTTTCCGCTTTGTCATCTAAAATATGAATGTGAAAGATTTTCCAAAATTGATGATCTTGAATCAATAAAAATTGTACATAGCGCGTTTCTTGATTTTCAGTTAAAAACTGGCTTGTAATTGTGGCAATATTATGATCAAAAGCAATTTTATAAAACTGGCTTTTTTGATTGGTAGCTATAAAAGGATGCTTTTTAAAAAAAGTGACTAACTCATCTTGTGGGGAAGTTTTTTTAAATTCCTCAGAAGTATATCGTTCATAGGCTGTGGAATAGTCTGCCTGCTGAATAGCCTTAAGAAATTCTTTAATGGATTTGACAAGATCCTCTTTCTGAGGACCTTTAACGACTTTACCATCGCCTGATAAGACTTCTATACTGCGTATTTTCCATTGGTAGTCTTCGATCATCGTTAAAAATTGCATATGAAAAATGAGATTATCTTTGTAAAGGAGTACTTTACTTGTGGCTAAATTAACATCTTGGGAAATTAAGGCAATTTCTAAACGATCATAATCTCGTAGAATACTCAGATTGTTCACAAAATCAATAAAGGCATCTTTAGGAATGGTTTTTTGAAAGCTAGATGCCGTCGTCGTTTCAAAAGCTTGATCAATGGCTTGATGCTGTAATAAGGTAAAAAGAGCTTTGATAGGACTATCCGGCTGGTTGATCGCAGGATCTGATCGTTGGTCGCTTGCTCCCGCTAATTTGATATTAAAAATTTTCCATTTCCCCTCTTGCTTAAGCAAGCTATAGTCTAAGGTGATAGGCTGTCGATGGTTATCAAATGTTGTTCTTACTACGTAAGTGTGTTGGGCAATAGGATAGTCTTCGAATGCTTGAGAGGTTAATAAGATGGGGTGGAGAGGTTTTACGAAATCCTTGAATTTATCCAAGGATGTTTCTTGTTGAAATTCAAGAGAGGTAAAGCCATAGTATGCTTCTGTCAGTTTGTCGTTTCTTATGGCCTCGATTTGCGCCTCTACAACATCATTAGCCTTTTCATGTACAAACAAACTCGCTCCTGTTGCAACAACCCCAAGGATCCCTATAAAAATTAGTACTTTTAACCACATAGAACATCCTTAAATAATAGATTGATAACAATCAAATTACTAATTACCAACAATTTGGTTTAGTAAGACATAAAAGAATGAGCAATAAGAAAAATCTTTATAAGGGATCTATTGTATCCCATAATAATTCATTAGCATTTCTGCTTTTTTAAAATGAGCTTTTTTTAGCTCTTGATAGACTTTTAAGCCAAGAGCATTCTCGCCTTGCTTGAAATAGAGGATGCCTAGTTTAAATAACGTATCGTGATCATGAGGGCGTAAGCTAATGATAGCCTCATAGGCTTTCATCTCTTCTTCCGGCATATTAAGATCTCGATAGCTATAGGCGAGCTGAGTATAAATCCAGGGATCGTTAGGGGCAAATTCTTTTAGGATTTTAAATTCTTCAATGGCACATTCTGCCGCAATTCGAAAACGTTGGTACATCTCTTCATTATATTTGCTTTTAGGAATCCATTCACCGCTTTCATACCCTTCCATTTTGCGGGGATCTAAGTAAAGACCCGATAACATGACATAAGCATTAGCTAAAGCCGCATGGACATGGAGATTAGTTGGAGCGCAACGCACTAATTTTAAGTGTTCTTCAAGAGAAATCTTGAGCAGTAGCTCTTTAAAGGTATGCAGGTCTTCCCAATGCCAATAGCAACTAAATTTTTCAAGGAAAGGAGCTAAAAAAGACAACCACTTAGGCGGTGAATAAAAATAAAACTCTCTTCCATGAAGCAAATCTGCAAATTTACAACAGGCTTTTGCTAAAGCAATATGGTGATCTATTTCGCCTTCTTGGTAGCCCATCTCTACTTTCGTCTGCTCGATAAACCGTAAGCATAAGCTATAGATTTTTTCGGGACGCTGTGCATTTAAAAATTGCTTAAGCATTAAGCAGGCAAAAATAGTCATAAAAAAGCCAGCAAGGCTAAAGGCAAATAACGAGCTTTGTAAGAGGGAAGGAAAAAAAATAATTAGAAATAAGAATTCTACTAAAGAAAAGAAGGCGAGAATAAAGGTATAAATAAAATGAGAAATAACAAGACGATCAAAAGATCTTAATATTGGGGATCCGATATTCTTGATTTCCCCATTAACAGGGGATCGATCAAATAATTCATCTGTCAAGCGATCTGCTTGGGCAAAAGCCATAGCTACCTAAAACGGATTGAAGATTATAACAAAAGTTTAAACGTAATTGTTATTTTTTGCACTGATAGTTTAGGCGCTTAAGACCTGAAGTGCTACCAAAACCTTATTCAAATTAGCCTTAAATAAGAGAATTTAACATACAATGAAATACGATAAGCATGTATCGTGCAAAAATACTTTTATCTAAAATCCCAGCTAGGCACATGTCTATAGATTTCGAGGAAAAAATATTTTGCGCTGACAATAGCAAAAGTAATAACCTCTGCATGACCGATACGAAAAGCTTTGGTAGCAATTCAGGTCTTAAGGAGAGGATGAACTTATGTTCTCGCTTCTTTTAAGCTCACCGTTTTTAGCTCTTCTTGATTAAACAAGGTAAGTCCAATAAAGACTATTGCTGCAGAGAGATAAAACGGCCAGGTGATCGTTTCCCCTAGATAAAGCCAACCAAAAAAAGCCGCAAATAAAGGAGTTGTAAAGCCTGCAAAAGACATAAATGTTGCGGAATAGCGCTTCAGCAGCCATCCGTATAAGTTATAGCTGATAAAGTTGGAAACAATAATTAGAATAAAAGCGCATGTAATAAATGGGGCAAACTCACTCACAGGCACGGGCTCCCAGTTTTCCACGAAAAACGAATGGCAAAGGGCGATAGTTCCTCCAATCAACATACTTGTACCATTAGCCATCACTGGAGATAGATTGTTTTCTGAGACTAGTTGCTTTAAAAGAATCCACCCATAGACGCTGCATAAAGCGGCCATCATGACAGCAATTTCTGCCCATGAAAGAAAGAATAAATGCCCTGTTGATTCTTCCGACGCTGTTTGACTGAGGAGAATCGGAATAAATCCAATGAAGCCAACCAACATACCTAGCCATTTTTTAGGTGTCATTTTTTCAGCAAAAACAAAATAGGAGAGAAGGGCTGAAGCAAATGGAGATAGGCTATAAATAAAACATGTTTTGAAAGAAGTTAAGTATTTTAATCCCCAAAACTCAAAGGCGTTAGTCAGGTAAATACTAAAAATAGAAAGAAGGAGGAGTCTCAACCAATCTTTTCGACGGAGAATAAAGCGTTCTTTGTGAAAGAAATATTGGTAACTTAAAAGAAGGGCTCCAGCCAGCATCATTCTACTTCCGACTAGGAAGAGAGGCTGAGAATAGTCCAAAGCTGTCTTGGCAGTTGTAAATACACTTGCAAAGAGGGCATAAACTAAAACGACTAAAAACATACTGGAATCTCTTTTTGAGAAATAATTATAATGGATTTTATAGTATATTTCAAGCAAACTATATCCTTTGAGGATATTATCTTCTTTCCGGTAAGCTATTTGGATCAATATGGGAGTTTGAAATGCTTAAGCAAAAGCTTTTGCTCATCGAAGATGAAGAGGACATCGCCGCTTTAATCAAAATGCAGGCAGAACTGTCCGGTTTTAAAATGATCGTTGAAACGGATGGTTTAAACGGTTTAAGAGCAATTGAGCGAGAAAAGCCTGAATTAATTCTTTTAGATATTATGTTACCCGGGCTAAACGGCTTAGATGTATGCCGTAAAGTTAAGAATAATCCAGAATTAAAACATATTCCCATTATCCTTATTTCAGCTAAGAGTGAGGAGTTGGATGTCGTGTTAGGGTTAGAATTAGGTGCCGACGATTATGTGACTAAGCCCTTTTCCCCAAAAGTTCTTTTTTCTCGAGTAAAAGCTGTTTTAAGACGGCAAGTAGAACCTGAAATTTCTCATCAGATTTTAGAATTTGGACAATTTTCAATCGATGTTGATAGATACCAACTCAAGAAAAAAGATAAACCAATTCCGCTCACCCTCTCAGAATTCGGGATTTTGCACCGTTTAGTTAGCAACCCAGGAAAAGTTCTCACTCGCAATCAGCTCCTTGATGGCTTACAGAATGATGATGCCTTCATCGTTGACCGCAACATTGATGTCCATATTGCAGCGTTGCGTAAAAAATTAGGACCAAACTTCGATTGGATTGAGACGGTACGAGGGGTTGGTTATCGCTTTAAAGATGAAGAAGACTAATCTTAAGGTTTAGCGCGGGTGCGGATTTTTTGAATACGTACTTGATCTAATGAGATAAGCATCGTTTTATGCTTGCTTATCTGAACTCTCCCAGGGGATTTCCCTAATCGCGTCACGTTCTTTTTTTTAGTAATGGCAATTTCGCACCTCTCACTATCGCGTCCCTTACTATAGAAAAGGGCTAACTGGAGTGCATCTTGAAGAGCGTACTCGTCATAGCCTTTTCCTTGATGATGTAAGACAACATGCGACCCAGGATACTCGGCCACATGCATCCATTCATCATTACCATGTGCAAATCGAAAGGTGAGTTGATCATTCCCTTTAGCGTTTTTTCCCACCCAAATAGGAATACCTGATTCTGAGAAAAATTCATAGTAGGGGAGCGGAGGTAACTCTAGGTTCTTCTTTGTTAATCTAATCTTCTGATTTTCAATGGAATAAGCTTTTTGATATAAGGTGAGCCCTTCTTCAGTCTGTATGGCCTCAAGCTCTCTTAGTTGAGCCTCTACCTTTTCCAACGTCTTTTCGGCGCTTTCTTTTTCCTTGGTTAAAGGAGCGATGCCTTTTTTTAATTTTTTGCTTTTTTTAAATCGAAATAGGATTTCTTCTTGGGGTGTCCATTCTGGATTTAAATGAATGGTGATAAGCGTACCCTCTTGCTCCCAATCAGGAAGCTGAACCCTAGAGAGTCCCCTTTTTAATAAGTAGTGATAAGCACTTAATAATTCTGCTGCGTGATGCATTTCCTGCCAGCGATGCGCTTCTTCAAGGAGCTTATTGCATTTGAGTAGATATTTTTTTGCGGCTTTTAAATGTCTTTTTAAAAGCCTATGAAGTTTTTGCTTTTGTTGAGATAGAGATTCAGGTGGCAGTTCCATATGAACATTAGCTAACCGTGTAGCTTTCTTGCTTAATTGCTTCTAATAGCTTTTGGGTTCGATCTGTTTTTTCCCATGTGAAAGTTTCTTCTTCAGTTCTTCCAAAATGTCCGCCGTAAGCCGTTTTTAGATAGATAGGTCTTCTTAAATTAAGCATTTGAATCATGCCTTTAGGCGTTAAATCAAAGACAAGTGGGACGGCGCGGCTAATTAAGCTTTCATTCACTTTGCCTGTCCCCAGGGTATCTACTCGTATAGAGATGGGGTGCGAAAGACCTATTGCATACGAAATCTGCACTTCGCAACGTTTAGCAAGGCCAGCAGCAATAATATTCTTGGCGATGTAACGGGCTGTATAAGCTCCTGAACGGTCAACTTTTGAAGGATCTTTACCAGAGAAAGCTCCTCCGCCATGTCGTCCCATTCCCCCATAGGTATCTACGATGATTTTTCTTCCGGTAAGACCTGTATCTGCATCAGGCCCGCCTATCACGAAGCGTCCTGTAGGATTAATGTAAAAAAGGGTATTGTGGTCGATCATTCCCTCAGGAGCGATAGATATAACAAGTTTTGTCATATCCTCTTTAACCTGCTCTAAGGTTGCGCTCTCTCGATGTTGTGTAGAAAGAACGATGGTATGAATGCGTGTCGGCTCATGATTTTCGTTATATTCGATTGTGACTTGAGATTTGGCATCGGGCAGAAGGTAAGGGAGCTTTTTTTGCGTTCGGTAGAGATCAAGCTTTTTGAGAATTTTATGGGCAAGAACAATGGGTAAGGGAAGCATTTCATGGGTCTCATCAGTCGCGTAACCAAACATGAAACCCTGATCGCCCGCACCCAGTTCTTTAAATTCGCTTTCATTTACGCCGATCGCTATGTCGGGCGATTGGCTGTGCAAAGAGGCTAGCACCCCGCAAGATCGATAATCGAAACCAATTTTAGGATCATCATAGCCAATATCTTTAATAATGGACCGAACAACATCCTGAAATGAGAACTGTGCATTCGTCGTAATTTCACCAGCAAGAACGACGATACCTTTTGTGACTAAAGCTTCACAGGCTACCTTAGAAAAAGGGTCTTGAGCTAAGCATGCATCAAGAATGCCATCAGAGATTTGATCGGCTACTTTGTCTGGATGTCCTCTTGAAACAGATTCTGAGGTAAAAAGATAGTGACTCATAAAGATAAATTATGGCTATATAAGCGAATGGTATAGTAAACAACTTTTTTCTGATAGTGTAAAGAATGATGTATAGCCATAAAAGGATTTCTTTTTTCTTATTTGTTTTTTTTCTTATTACAGGAGAAAAAATTGACGGGAATGAGATGGGAAAAATATCATTTCATGATCTCATTAATCATCCATCTCTGGCTAGTGAATGGCAAAATAAGCCTGTAGAGATTCGTGGTTTTTTGTATCAAGATAGCGGCAACCAATGGGTTTTGTCTTCTGAACCAAATCTTAAAAGTTGTTGCGTGGGGTCGACATCCAAGGCAGGACAACAAATTTTGTTGCGAACTGCCAATTCATTCCATTCCAAAACAAAAAGAGCTGTAGTCATTCAGGGTATTTTAGATCTGAATTCTAATTCTGCTTATAAGTTTACGCTTAAAGATGCAAAATTAATAAATTCCAAAGAATTTAATCACACGAACGCTTCTTTAATCGGGCTTATTGTTGCCGTTTCTTTTCTCTTCTACCTGCTAAGACGGCGTTTTTATCGCTATGTTGTAAGTGAGTCACGTTTCTAAGATCCAAATTGCTTCCCAAACTTGTTGTTGAGGCTTTTATTTGGATTCAGATGCGTAGGATCGGTTTGAAGGTAAGGGTAATCTCTTACCTAAAATCGAGACTTAGCAGATGAAGTCAAGGAAAGGCCTTAAGAACAATTGGATGTGTCGCCTTTTTCAAAAAAGGAGCACCGTAGAGGGAAATATACACTGCTATTCTTTACGTCATCCATCGTTGGAATTAAAAGCTCTCGAGATTAAGGATGATTCATAATCCCAAATGTCGAATGCGGAAGCGATGACATTTTCGATGGTTACAGCAAATTCTTTTAGGGTAATCATAAATTTTCTCGAGATTTGTGCAAGAAGTTGAGATTATTTTCTAACATACTAAGTAATAGCACTCTTGAAAAGTTCTAGCTAAGGTTTGGATAACAATTTGGGTCTAAGGCCTTAACCATCGCCACATGGTTCATCCTGGTACTAAGAAACTTGTTTCCAAGCAGATGAAATTTCTCAGGATTGTCAGTGACAAAGAACTGGCTTGCCTGGGGATAAGAAAGAGGCGTTTCTAATTGCTTTTCTTTGAGAGTTGCGGCGACGACGTCAGCACAAGTTGTGGCTGAATCAACAATCGCCATTTGTTGGCCGACCGTTCGTTGGATCAAAGGCTTTAAAATAGGGTAGTGAGTGCACCCTAAAAGAAGAGTATCAATAGGATATTTTTTTAAAGGAGATAGGTATTCTTCGATGATCAATTTGGTGGCTTGATGCTCCTGCATGCCTTCTTCAACAAGGGGAACAAATAAAGGACAAGCGATCGATATAATAGTAGCATCGGGCTTTTTTTCTAAAATTTTACTCTCATAAGCGCGTGAAGCGATGGTACCTTTAGTTCCAAGAACACCGATATGATAATTTTTTGTTATCTGAAGTGCTTGCGTTACCCCTGGATCGATGACCCCTATAACAGGAATATTAAAAAGGCTTTTTAATTTGTTAATTGTAAAAGCCGTTGCTGTGTTGCAAGCAATGACTAACAATTTAATATTTTGCTCCATTAAAAAAAGAGTGTTTTCAATGGTATATCGCGTTATAGCTTCTGGGCTCTTATCCCCATAGGGAAGGCGGGCTGTGTCACCTAAGTAGATGAGTTTTTCATTTGGCAAGGTTTTGGCTATTTGATCCATGACTGTTAGGCCTCCAAGGCCTGAGTCAAAAATGCCAATGGCTTGCTCATTTTGCATCATGGTTTACATGGAATTTTAATTGTTTTGCCAACGATAATTTTATCGGAATTCATCCGGTTTAATGCCTTAATCGCTTCTACGGTTGTCTGATGAGCTTTAGCGATTTTTGCAAGGCTATCGCCCGTTTTAACTTTGTATTGAGCCCTATCAGGGTTATCTGCTTTATCCAAAGCTTCGATTAAGGAATTGATCGCATTTTGCATATTGGAGAGATTGCGATTTTGTTTCCCCACAGCTTGATCTAAAGAATTTATTTTTTGCTGATAACCTTTTAAGGTTGTTGTCGTCTCATTGGCATGCTGCGTTAGTTGCTTAATGTCTGCAATAAGAGCTTTATTCGATTGCTCTAGGCTAGCAATTCTTAATTCTAAAGAGGCATTTCGCGTGTTGAGAGATTCTTTTTGCTGATCCTTAGTGATGTTAAGCTCTTCACGAATGGATTCCAACATCAGCTCAAAATTAAGAAGACGTTCTTCAAAGGTTTTAATTTCAGCTCGATGATTATTGACTTGGTGAGTCAAACGGCTGCAAGTATTTTGTAAATCTGCAACCGTATCCGAAACTCCCTTCCCATATCCTTCAAGAAACAAGGGAAAGTGGAGAAGCAAGGCTAAAATTAAAGAGAAACCGACTTTCATCTTTGATAGACTCTAAACTCTGCTCTTCGATTCTTTGCCCAAGCCTCTTCATGATGCTCAAGAATGATTGGGCGTTCTTTGCCATAAGAAATGGTAAAAATGCGATCTGGATTTGCGCCCTCATTAATTAACAAATTACGGACGGAATTAGCTCTTTTCGCACCGAGGGTTAAGTTATAAGCGTCTGGGCCTCTTTCGTCGCAATGGCCTGCCACGAATAAGTAGGTATTAGGATGTCGTTTTAGATACTGTGCAGCCTTGTGAATGGTTGCAAGATCTTCATCGCTTTGAACGAGATTGCTATTGTATGCAAAATGGATGGTACGAAAAACGGCAGCCAGTTGGGGATCATAAGCCGGGTCCCTAAAAGCATCGATGCCTGGCAAAGCACTATTAGGATCTCCTGGGACGTCTCTTGGCTGAGGGGCCATATAATCTCCCATGGAAAGATCATCGCTTGGAATATCCGCGATGGGAATGTAATCACTTTCCACTAGATAGTTATCATGCGGCATAAAATCGTTGCGAGAACAGACGGCTCTAGAGTCACCATGTTTGCCTCCTAATGAGCGCATCCCGCGATACACGTGCCTTTGAGCTGTTTGAGTATCTTCCCATACTTCGTTTCCTGTTCTGGCACAACTTGATAAGGCTCCTGCTAAGGAAGTAATGACGAGGAGGAGGTAAATCTTACTTTTCATATTCCCTATCCTTTAACTTGAATTAAACATGGATGCTACCAAAATTTTAAGACGAAGTCTATACAAAATAGGCTGTTTTAAAAATTGATAGGAATTGGATACCAAATGGCTTTACGCCTCACATGAGGCGCAAAGTGGAAAAAGTTATAAATGTCGAATAGTTTTTTGAAATCTTGTTTTCGCATAGAAATCAAAGGCCATTTTAGACATGCTTATGGTGAACAGTACTGCTAAAAGGCTTAAGCCTGCAACCGACAAAGCTGGGCATAACGGGCTGAAAATAAAAAGCGCTGTAGCTATGATTCCAATTTTAGTCGTTATAATACTCAAAACATTAGACAATTGCTTATGGCGAATTCTTGTTTTCAGTGATCGGAAAGCATGGCTGATTTTATCATTAGCCAATTCTTTTTTTTCCGCGGTAGTCGCATAACGCTTTCTCTCGTAAAGAGAAGTGATTTTATCTTTAACAAGCTTAGTATCGACATCGCAATGGCTTTCTAAGGCATATTGATGTGTTTTTAATACCTTTTCGGCACCCTTATAATTAGGTTTATCAACATTTAGGTGTTTATTAAGCTCTTTGATAACTTTTGTGCTAAAATATAAGCTTCTTGCATTCATTAAAATGAATACAGCAGAGAGGGCTGCACTACCTGCACCGAGAGGGCCTGTTAAGCTCGTCCAAGCGGCACTTGCTCCACCCAACTCAATAAGCACGGAGCCAATGGCCGAAATTCCATCTCCAATATCGCTAATACCTCCCAATAGACCTAAGAAGGCATCAATTTTTGCTTCGCTCTTATCTGCAATAAAGCTATAGCCACTCAAGATAAAAGAATAGATGTCGAATGGTAAAGAAAAGGCGCGTGACAACTCAGTTGCCGCAAAAACTCTAGAAACATGAATGAGCGTGCGGAAGAAATCCTTCACAAGCCCATAAACTGAACGAGCAAGTCCAAACAGTGAATTAATAAAGGCAGTATTGTCGCTGTTAATAATAGCTAAAGGAATCGCTTTTAATGTTTTGATGCAAATTTCTTTTTTAGAAGGTTTTTTCTCAAACAGCCTGAGTAATTTTTCATCCGTAAATAGTTGAGGCAAGTCTAGGGTGAGAGCTTTAAATTGAAAATTGCGAAACGAGGCTTTTTTATCACTTGCGATGGGAGTTTCTTCCATCGAATCATTATCGAAAATTGTTGTTCCACGGTTAGAAGACGGGCTAGCTGAGATTGAACTCATAATTACCAAATTAGTTAAGATCTGTTAAAAAAATGAAGTTTTTACTGTAGAATTGCTTAACAAATTACTACAGCTTTTGCAATTAGGCAAGTTAAAAATATTTATCTCTTCCTGGATTCCCATGAAGGAAAGCGTTTTTCACCTTTTCCGGAAGTGATTTTGATCGCTTTTTTGTGATTTAGATTAATGATATAAATATCCGACTGGCCATCTTCCTGCGAGGAGTTAAAAGCGATATGAAGGCTGTTCGGTGCGAAACAGGGATTTTCTTTATGAAAGGGGCCATCTGTAATTTGCTCCTCTTTGCCTCTATCAAAATCATATACCCAAATTTGCCTGACTCCCTTTGTAAGGGCTGAGTAAGCAATTTTTTTACCATCTGGCGACCAATTAGGAGCCGTGTTTTCTCTATTTTGCTTTGTTAGCAAAGTGGCTTGTAAGTTTTTAACATTTTCCTCTTTTGGCACCTTCAAAATATAGATGCGAGGAGAGCCGTCTTTATTAGAGACAAATGCAAGTTTGCTTCCATCCGGGTTAAAGGTTGGGCTTGCCTGAGTTCCAAAACGACTTGTAAATAACTGAAGCGGTTTACCCACGGGGCCTGTTTCAGGATCTAATCGCTGAATAAAAAGGTCAGGATTTCCTGCAACGTCACATACAAAGGCAATTTGATCACGGCTAGGCGAAAAGGCTGGCATAAATTGATTGCCTTTAAGAAGGGTAAAGCGGGTCGTTTGCTTATCTTCAATCGATCTAAAGTAAATTTTGGGCTGTCCTGACTTGTATGAGACGTAGGCAAAACTTCTGGATAAATGGCCGGGTTTAGGAGGAAAATAGCAAGGTGTGACGCAGAGCGCTTTATCATCGGTAATTGCCTGGCTGTTACCCCCATCATAATCAGCTTCTATCACGGCAGAAATACTTTTATCAGTTTTAGAATCTTTTTGTTTAAGAGTATACAGAAGTCGAGTTTGAGCAATTCCGCTCTGATTAAAGAGGGTTTTGAAGATAAGATCGGCTAGCAAGTGTATTTTTCTTCGATCTTCGGCGAATAATCCTGTCAAAGAAATGCCATCCACAGATTTGACACTATTTTGATTGATGAGCAATAGCTTTGCGCTAAGTGTTCCTTTACTTACCTGGCATTTGACAACATAGTAAACAGGAAACTTTTGCCATTGAACCAATCTATCAGGCGCTTGGAAAGGAGTGGTTTGATCTAGCTGAAGCATCTCCTTGGATGGTTTAACAACTGTGGTCATGCCATTAAAGTTTAAGTCGAATTTTAAAACGTCTTCAAGCTTCTTTAGATAGTCAACAGGAAATCCCGACTCTTGGTTTTGGATAGGGGATAGGTAAAGGGGAAGTAGCTGGCTTTCAGTAGCGAGATGGACAACGATCGGGGTGTCAGAAAAAAGATTTATCGAAAGAAATAAACAGAAAAAAGTGACTAAGGAATAAAACATGGCCTATGAGCCCCTCATTGTAATGGTAAAGGTATAATCCTCAATATTACCAAATTGTTTACCTAAGCTAGGCATTGTATGCTGAAGGAGAGTTTTTTCCACGTATTTTCGATTTAATAGGCTTTCTGAGGAGAGGATTTCTAAGCGTTTGATGGTGCCATTTTTTTGAATCGTTAATTTTACGTTGATTTCCCCTAGTTCAGGAAGCCGAAGGAGGAGTTGGAGTCGGTTGGCAAGTTCTTCTCTATAAGAGAGTTCAATTGGAGATACATCTTCAGATTGGCAAGAAATAGTCGCAGAGAAGCTTTGAATAGGTTGAGAAGGGGTATTCACAAAATCAGAAAGCGATTCGTTTGTAGGGTTAGACTGGATCTTATTTAAGCTCGCTTGGGCCTGGGCAATTAGTTCTTTCTTGTGAGTCACCTTTTTATCGGAAGAGGGGCCCTTTTTAGGAGGGGGATTTGGCTTTTTTGATGGCTTGTTGCTTGTGGGTTTATTTTGTTTTTTAGAGGAGGTCTGTTTAGCTTCTGTCTTAGGTTTTTGAGCGCTTTCTTTCTTTTTGGAAATTTGCTTAGGGGGAGGAGGTTGGGAAATAACCAATGTTTCTGTTTTTTCTTCTTTGGGCGAAAGCGTTTTTTTATCGTTCTTTTCCTTTACAACTGGGGTTAATTTTGGGGGTTGTTCCTTTACGAGCCTGATTGTTGAGACGGCAAGTTTTGTTTTTGGAGGTAAGAGCAAGGGAGATGTAAAACTAAAATAAATCATCAGAACAGCATGAGCGAAGATAACCAAACAACTACAAATCAGGAGTGGGATATTTGGTGGTCTCATGAGATTAACTAGGTTTTAAAATAAGATCCATCTCTTCAAATCCGGCTATTTCTAAGGCAGTCTTTATTTCCTGATACGTGCCAAAAAACGCCTTTTTATCATGAAACAGCTGTGGTTTGGCGGTAGGATAAATTTTTTTAAGCTCTTTTAGCCGAGCCAACAATTGATCTAAGGGAATTGTCGTTTGGTTGAGGCGTATCACATTATCATTCCTCACCTCAATAGCGATGGGACTTTTTTGTGTAACGTTCGAGATTTCTTGAGCTGCCGGTGAGGCTTGAGCGAGTTCGATTTTTTCCATTTCTAAAAGGGGAGCAATCACTATAAACATGATGAGGATGACAAAAACCACATCAATAAGAGGGGTTAAGTTAATAGATGGCTCTTCTTCTGTCATGCGTTGTTGTAGAAATTGACGACTCATCGATCTTCCTAACTTAAATCGACTTTTCGGTAGCGAAGTTCTAGGGTTGCTAAAAGATCGCGGGAAAAACTAATCATGTCAGTTTCAAAATCTTTTAAGGCATTTTTTAAATAATTATAACCAATGAGGGCAGGGATCGCGTCAATTAGGCCAAGAACCGTTGTTGCTAGGGCAAGGGAGAGTCCATTTAGAACAGTTTGATGGGCTGGTCCTCCCTGAGCTTGGAGTTCGGAAAAAGTGGTCAGTATTCCCCAAACTGTTCCCAAAAGGCCTAGAAAAGGAGCAAGTGTAATGATCGTGGCTAAAATGAAAAGATTCCTTTCTAAGGTCTTACTCTCTTTTGTGACCGTTGTTAGAAGATTTACTTCAACGAAATCGATGTCACTTTCCGATAAAAAAGAAGTTTCTGATTGTCCATGTTGATGCTTGAGGAAATGGTGGTTTTTCCCCAGCAGATCTAAAGAAACTTTTTTTAGTGACTGGTAAATTTCTCGAAAAGGGCTTGAGGGTATGGCTGCGTCTTCAAAATTAAGAAGGTTACCTTTTTGTCTTTCGAATTTTTCTTTGAATCGAAACGAGTTTCTCTTTGTTAAAAAGGTCTGTCTCGTTTTATATAAAATAATGATCCAACTCAGTACTGACAATGCAATTAAACCGATAAATATTAATTTACCAAGCAAGTCGGAATTAATATAAGATTCAAAAAAAGGGTTGCTGATTAATAAAATTTTAAGTATCATAGTGTTTCTTTATTAATTAAAGTCTCACTAAAATTAAAAGTTTAGTAAGATAAATGGAGGTTAACATTTTGCTAAAGCAAATAATTTATTTTTGCTTTGTCTTGGTCTCTTGTTTTAACACTAATGCTATTGAAGCTCAAGAATTATCCGCAACAGACTCTCCCGCTCATTTGACAATCCTTGCTGAAAAACAAGCCATTACGACAAACGATTCATTTTGGATTTCTCTTAATTTTACTTTAGAAGATTCTTGGCACGCTTATTGGAAAAACCCAGGCGATGCAGGAATGGCGCCTGCAATTGATTGGCAGCTGCCAAAAGGATTTACCATAGAAAAGATCGAGTGGCCGATCCCTCAAAAGTTTGAGAAAGAGAATGCAGTTACTTTTGGATATAGCGGTAATTTCGAAATACTTGCTTTAGTAAAAACACCTTCTCAATTCTCCTCTACAGAAAATTTTGAGCTAGGGTCAACTGTTCATTGGGTGCTCTGCTCCCATGATACTTGCTTACCCGGGGAATCAGAGGCAAAGATTTCTCTACCCGTTGATTTAACTTCAGCATCCAACTTCTCGGCTCATGCTGAGACGATTAGGGATGCCTTGGCAAAGAAACCAAAGCCTTTGGTAGGTTCGGCCTATATTAAAGATAACTTCGTGCATTTTGAATTTGTAGCTCCTCATTCGATCATGGACGAAAAACCTCTCTTTTTCCCAGAGGAATCAGGGATTGACTACCATAAAGAGCCCGTGATCAAATTAGCCCAGAAAGAAACAGACAATCATCGCATTAGTTTACAGATCAATGAAGAACCAAAAGTTCTTAAGGGTTTGTTAGTGATGGGTGGTAGGGCTTGGGAAATCGAAGTCCCTGTGACCAACAATGACAAAGGGGTCATTAGCCAAGCGGATCAAGCATTTAAACCTGTTTTAGACCTTTCTCAGGAGGCTGTAAGTCTTGAGGCTTTCACTTTAGCCTTAGGTCTCGCGTTCTTAGGGGGAATGATCCTAAACTTGATGCCTTGCGTCTTGCCCGTTGTTTCTTTTAAGGTGATGAGTTTTGTGAAGCTTGCTGGTCAAGAGCGCCGTATCGTCTTCATGCATGGTTTAGCTTTCGCGCTCGGTGTATTGGCTTCGTTCTGGGCATTAGCTGGTGCATTGATGATGTTAAAAGCTTATGGGCATGCCGTAGGCTGGGGATTCCAACTGCAAGAGCCCTTTTTTGTTGCGATTTTAGCTGTTCTCCTCTTGATCTTTGGGTTAAGTCAGTTTGGGGTTTTCGAATTGGGAACTAGCTTTGCCTCCTATGCTGGGGATGCACAGATAAAAACAGCTAAAAAAGAAGGCTATTCGGTTTCGATTATCAGCGGCGTGTTCGCAACGGCTGTGGCGACCCCCTGTACAGGACCTTTCTTAGGATCTGCTGTGGGTTATGCCATCACATTACCTCCATTATTTGGAATGATTATCTTTACATTCCTCGGTCTTGGAATGGCCTCTCCTTACATTGCTTTAGCTGCTTTCCCCAAGTTATTGCGTTGGATGCCAAAACCTGGGGCTTGGATGGATGCGTTTAAGCAGTTCATGGGCTTCTTAATGCTGGGAACCGTATTGTGGCTTGGATGGGTCTTTGGTGCTCAAACCAATGAAAACGCCATTTTCCTTCTCCTTGGCGCTTTGTTGGTGATCTCGATTGGGTGTTGGATTTATGGGAAATGGGGAACACCTGTTCAGCGAAAGAAGATCCGTTGGATTAGCTATTCCTTAACATTAGGCTGCTTAATCTTAGCCTCGTTCATTATTCGTGAAGCTTTACATTCAGTGGACTCAAAGCCAGTGACTTTTTCTTCACAAGGTGATAAGATGGGTTGGGAGCCATTTTCCAAAGCTCGTATTGATGAGCTTAAGGCTAAGAAAATCCCTTTTATCATCGACTTTACCGCTAAGTGGTGTTTGATTTGCCAAGCTAACCATGTTGTCTTAAGCGGTCATGAAGTTGAAAAGAAATTAGATGAAATGGGCGTTGTAAGGATAAAAGCGGACTGGACGAAAAACGATCCAGCGATTACGGAAGAGTTAAGAAAATTTGGTCGCAGCAGTGTTCCTCTTTATGTTCTTTATGGAACAGATGGCAGCCAAGAGCCAGTGATCTTACCGCAAGTATTGACGACGGAAAATGTGATGAGCTCCTTGAACCTTATCAATCAGTTATCGGATGTCTCTTCACTTCATTGATTCACATGCACACGTAACCTCTGATGCACCCTTTTCAACAGCGGATGAGCTGTTGAAAAGGGCTCAGGAGGCCGGTCTTACTGCCATTGTTAATATCTGTACAGATCCCTTAAGTGTTCAACGCGGGATCGAACTTCGTCAAAAGTATCCTTGGTTTCACTTAGTCGCATGTACACCTCCTAATGATGTTCAGCAGTTTGGAGAGAAGCACTTCGACTTTTTTGTAAAAGCGGCTCATGACGGTCACTTTAAAGCGATTGGAGAGACGGGTTTAGATTATCACTATGACTATTCGCCAAAAGCCCTTCAACAAGAATATCTAATAAAATATTTGCATTTAGCAATCGAAACTAATCTTCCCGTTGTTATTCATTGCCGAGATGCTTTTGAAGATTTTTTTACAATTATTGATCGTGAATACCTCAACCGTCCAGGCATATTGCATTGCTTTACAGGAACGATGCGTGAGGCACAGCAGGTGATTGAACGGAATTGGTATCTTTCCTTGAGCGGAATCGTCACGTTCAAAAAAAGCTTGGAGTTACAGGAAGTGGCTAAATGGGTGCCTTTAGAAAATTTATTAATCGAAACGGACACCCCTTATTTGGCTCCTCAAAGCAAAAGGGGGAAGATGAATGAGCCGGCCTACTTGCCTGAAGTTGCTCAGATGGTTGCCCGCCTCAAAGGAATTTCTGTTGAAGAGGTTGCATCGGTGACCGCACAGAACGCATGTAAGGTATTTAAACTATGATGGAAGAATTGCAGCAATTGCTTGAGTATGCTAGAGAACAGCAGGATCATTTTCTCTACTGGCCTCATTACTACAAAAAATTTTCGCCAACTCAGTGCTCAATTGCACTCCTAGAACAGCATAAGGAGAAAAATCACGCTCTTTATTATGCTTATCCATTTGACCATAATTTAATTAAAAGTGTCCCTTACTTCAACGCAAGTCCTATGGAATTTGGAGTTCATCGATATATTGCTTCGCAAGGGCCCCGTTATGAAACACATGCCGATTTTTGGCAAATGATTTGGGAAGAAGGGGCCGAGCTGGTCGTAAGCGTGACAAATGAACGCGAGGAGAAGGGAAAGGGTTACTACTATAAGTTTGATGCCTTTTGGCCTTCCGATAAAGATAAGCAATTTGGACCTTATCATATTTCTTTACTAAGTGATCAAATACTTAAAAAGTGGACGGATGGGCGCATAGAGCATATTCGCTTACGGCAGTGTGCCGTGACCTACCAAGATAAACAGCGTATGGTTTATCAAATTCATATGGAAAATTGGATGGATGGCAGCATCGTCTACCCAGAGAGTCTTTTCGAACTTAGTTTGATTGCAGATCAATATAAAGGAAAAGGGCCTATCTTGGTTCATTGTGCAGCAGGTATCGGCCGCACTGGCACGTTCATTGCCTTTCATAGTTTATACCATGATCTTCTTCATATTTTAGAAAAAAGAGAGCCTCAAATTTCTTTTGATGTTTTGCAGCGGGTCGATCAAATGCGTAAAATGCGTTACGGAGCGATGATTGCTGCTAAATCTCAATATCTTCTACTCGTTGAAGCTTTAGAACTAGCCTTAAAGAGATTGACGTAAATAAATGAATAGCTAAGCTCTTGTTTAGTTGTGAAGAAAAATTTTTAGGTTAATCATGCGTGTGTTGGTCACTGGAGCTTCAGGGTATATTGGATTTGCTGTGGCTAAAGCCTTTCGCCAAGCAGGTCACCATGTCTATGGCCTCGTTCGATCAGAGGGGGCCGCTTCAAGGCTCCAAAAAGAAGAAATAGATCCTGTAGTAGTTAGTGATCTTTCTCATCCACAAGTTTTTGCTTCGGTTGCCCGTCTTTCCAATGTTCTAGTCCACTGTGCCTTTGAGAGCAGTGAGGAGGGTGTCAAAAAAGATGCCCACACGATCGAAGCGTTGATAGGTTATGCTCGTGAGCAGCAAGTGCATAAAGTTCTGATTTATACTTCAGGCACTTGGGTTTATGGATCGAGTCCAGATTGGCCGGTGGATGAATCAAGCCTTTTAAAACCTATCGATTTTCTTAAGTGGCGGCCACAACATGAAGAAATGGTTTTAAAAGCTTCTTCCACAAGTGTTTCTTCCATTGTTATTCGTCCAGGCATTGTTTATGGTCAACGAGGAGGGCTTACTGCTCTTTGGTTTGATGCTGCTGAAAAAGGGCCGATTTTACTTTGCGGAAATGGCTTAAATCATTTAGCGATGATTCATATCGATGATTTAGCAAGGCTGTATGTGGCAGCTGCTGAAAAAGAGCTCGGTTCCATTATATTAAACGCGGTGGATGATCACAGAGTCCAGGCAAAAGACTGTGCTGAAGCCATTGCTTCTTATTTAAATGTCACTCCAAAGTTCATTCCATTAGCTGCTAAGGATGCATTCAAGCATTATGGTCCCATTTATCAAGGGCTAGAGCTCAATCAATGGGTCACGTCTGAAAGAGCAAAACGCCTTTTGGGATGGCAGCCAAAGCAACCCTCTTTTATTGCAGGCGTGGCTAATTACTATCGTGCTTGGAAAGCTTTTAATGCCTAACTTTTAGCTATTTCTAACAAAGCCTAGTTGTATTATCGCTATCCTGCTATGATGCTCCATTTGTTAGCATTGTAAGGCAGAAAAAATGAAAAGATTTTTTATACTATTTCTTTTTTTGGCACATTCTTTAGGCGCTTTTCAGTATGAACTAGCGGTTTGTGCCATTTTTCAAAATGAAGCGCGATTTATGAAGGAATGGATTGATTACCACGAATCAGTAGGTGTCGAACATTTTATTCTTTTCAACAATCGTAGCCAAGATAATTTTCGGGAAGTTTTGGCACCCTATATCAAAGCTGGAAAGGTTACTTTAATTAATTGGCCTTATTATTTTCCCGGTGCTAAAAGTACGGCATGGGATATGATTCAATGTTCCGCGTACTCTCGAGCGGTTAAAATGAGCAGAGGAATTATACGTTGGCTTGCCGTTATTGATCTTGATGAGTTTATTATACCTGTGCAAAAAAAGACCATAACGGAAGTCTTAAAAGACTATAAAGCTGCTTCTGGGATAGCTGTTAATTGGCAAATGTATGGAACTTCCTCCGTTGCCGAAGTACCAGAAGGTCAACGTATGACCTACTCCCTACTGATGCGAGCAGAAGATGATGCTCCTGAACATCACTTGATCAAAAGTATTGTTCAACCTGTTAAAACTAAATCTTATGTGATAAATCCGCATTTTTTTTCATACAAGAAGAGTGGCTATTGCCAGAACACTGATGGTGTCCGTGTTGACGGCCCCTTGTCTCCTTATGTAGCTAAGGATGTCCTTCGTATTAATCATTATTGGACACGCGATGAAAAATTTCTGTACGAGAGGAAAGTTGCACGGCGCAAAAATTTTACTAATGAAGATCTAGAACATATTTTAAGAAATAATGAACGTTTTAACGTTGTTTACGACGATATTATATTAAATAAATGGTAAAAATTATGAAAAAAATAAATTTAATTATTCTTGCCTTATTGAGTTTTTGCTACTTATCAGCAGAAATGCCTGAGCCTTATCGCTCTATTAACGTTCTTCCCTTTGATGGCCAGGGTTTTTTTACTAACCAAGAGCCATTAAAAAATCTCATCCATCAAAAATCTATGAAAAGCGCTATCGAGATAGGTTCATGGCTCGGGTACTCCACAAGGTTTATTGCTTCTGAAATGGGTGAGGATGGAGTCGTCTATGCTATCGATCATTGGCTTGGATCTCCGGATGAGCTACAGCATCGCAATGATCCTCGTCAACCCTTTGTTTATCAGCAATTTTTATCCAACGTTATTCATGCTGGGTTGACAGAGAGAATAAAGCCTATTCGCATGAATTCTTTAGAGGCGGCAGATGCTCTTAACTTAAAGGTAGATCTGATCTACTTAGACACTTCTCATGATACTGATTCAGTCTATAAAAATATAATGGCTTGGCATTCGCATCTCAAGGAAGGTGGTATTCTTTGTGGCGATGATTGGCTCTGGCCAACCGTTCAGGTAGCTGTTTGGCATGCTGCAGGCCAGCTTGGTCGGCCGGTTCATGCCTATCAGAATCTCTGGTGGTTTGAATAATTAAGGGTGGGATCACCACCCTTCCTACATTTATTTTTTCACAGTAATTTTTTTGATTTGCTGGGGTTCTACAGGCTTATCTTGAGGACCTGTTTTAGTTGATTCAATCTTCTGAACGACATCGTAACCGCTAATCACTTCCCCGAAGATCGTGTGGTGGTTATTAAGCCAAGGAGTTGGGGCCGTTGTAATGAAGAATTGGCTACCGTTTGTTCTTGGGCCTGCATTAGCCATGGCTAGTAGGCCTGGTTTGCTAAAAGTAACTTCTGAAGAAAATTCATCTTCAAAAGGCTTTCCCCAAATAGAAGCTCCCCCTCTACCTGTTCCTGTTGGATCTCCGCCTTGGATCATAAATCCCTTAATGACGCGGTGGAAAATCACGCCATTATAGTAACCATTTTCGGCATGGGTGATAAAGTTTTCCACTGCTTTTGGGGCAATGTCAGGTCTAAGCGCTACAACAATAGACCCTTGATTAGTTTCAATGGTCACTACTGGGTTTTCGGTATTCATTGGTTTATTTTCCTCCGCGAATAATGGATAAATAGAAAGGCATAACAGAAAGGCTGTAAGAAACATTTTTTGCATACAAAATCCTTTTTATAGTTCAATGGCATCAACAAGAAGATAATAGCTTGCTTGATGGAACAATTCATCTAAGGTTAGCAGTTTAAAAAAAAAAGAGGAACCATTGAAAGAAAAACTTAGTGAAAATGATAAGAAAGGCTTCCTCGTAGAGGCTGAGCAAATTGCTAGGGAAGCGGGCGAAGTCCTAAAAAAACATTGGGGCAAGCTGTCTAAGATTATCCAAAAGCAATTTTATTGGGATTTGGTTACTGAAGCAGATATGGAATCGGAGCAGCTTGTCATCTCAAAAATCCAAGCAAGATTTCCTGAACATCAAATTCATTCTGAAGAGGCTGGGCTAAAAGATGCTGAGAGCAAAGATTTTATGTGGCTCATCGATCCTTTGGATGGCACAACTAACTACACTCACCAGTATCCGATGGTAGCTGTGTCGATTGGCTTATTGTACCGCAAAGAACCTGTCATCGGTGTAGTCTATAACCCCATCTTAGAAGAAATGTTTAAGGCGGCGGATGGATTAGGGGCTTTTTTTAATGAAAAGCCAATGAAAGCCTCTGCAGTTGAGAGCCTTAATAAAAGTTTGTTGGCTACAGGCTTTGCTTATGATCGAAAGGAAACCAGTGACAATAACTATGCTGAATTTTGTCATATGACAAACATCTCTCAAGGGGTGAGACGTGGAGGCGCAGCATCGCTTGATTTGGCTTACGTGGCGGCAGGCCGCTTGGATGGCTATTGGGAAAGAGGTTTAAAGCCCTGGGATGTAGCTGCAGGCATTGTGCTCGTAAGAGAAGCTGGTGGCCAAGTAACATCTTATGAGAATGGGCCTATTGATTTAACTTCAGGTCGCATTTTAGCGACCAACCAACGGATCCACGAGGCATTAAGCCATGAGCTGATTAAAGTCGGCAAAGTAAAACCCCGCTTTACGGCCCTTGCCTAAATTCTTCTGCTAGCAATGGCTATCGCTGTTGCTGGCCATCAATGTAAAGTTAAAAATTAATTTCGATGTCAAAAATGATTATTAAATGCATTAGTAAAGGGGCCAAGAATTTAGCCCAGGACTTACAGAAAAAATACCATTATGATTACGAGTTTGATCTTGTAGTTGGAGAGACTTTTTTGGTTTACGCTATGCTTAATGTTAATAGATGGTGTAAATATCTTATTGATAATGGGTTGTGTTATCCTAATAGCTATCCTGCAGGGTTATTCGAAGTCATCGATCCTAAAATTTCTAAATATTAGATCTTTCATCATAAAACAGGACGAAATCGACGAGAAACGTGGGGCTTTTCCTGAGTGAGTATCGAATAATAGCTTTGACGAAGCCGTTATGGACTTCGATGAAGAGTCACAACACGTATTTACAAACGATACAAAGAGCTAATGGAGCTAGAGTACCCGAATCCTGATATTGCGATGAAGGCGCAGTTAATAGAGGGTAATTGGCTGATGTGTCCTGGCTGCATCGATGCATGGGAGGCCGAAGCTAAGGATGGAATGGTTGTTTGTTGTTTGGCCAAAATACCACCAAACAATGCATAATCCCTTATACAAGGGAAAGTTTAGCCATCGACTAGAAAGCTTGAAGAGGGATAGGTAGGTAGTTTACATACCTACCTGTTTCCATATTAGTATTTTGAAGGACAATCAGGGGTCCGACATCTACTTCCAATAGGCCAATAGCAGTTACAATAAGGACATTTCCATTTTTTTTCGTAAGCCACACTCAGCGAATTTGGCTGGCATGATGTGGAAACGTTCGCTGGGAAAGTAAAAATTCCTGTCTCGTCACTATGGATGGTATTAGCTTCAATCCAAATGTTGCCTCCAATGTGGATATAAAACGCATTTTGTTCGATCCCTAGATCATCTTTACTTACGTAAATCTTATCTTCAAAATCTGCTTCCATTGCGGAGACTGTGGATAAGAAAAATAGAGATAGTAGGCATAGCCTTTTGACATATTTTAACATCATTTTTTCCTCAAAGGTCTTGTTTTCTTTTCTTTATTTAATATCAAAAAAATTATTTTAAATCATACAAAAAATTTACCTTCATAGAGTTACGAAAAATCCATACGCTAACAGTGAACCATCAAAAGCTAATTCTCAAACAAGGAAAATTTACTCACAATCTGGCGCTAGAGCCCATCCTAATGCCCGATATTACTCGACTCTAGGGTTAAGAGCGACAGGATCCCAACAGCAAGCAATAGAAGAAGTAGCCAAAATGATTATGAAGCGGCTAAAGGAGAACCCGGATAGTATTGAAGCTATTTTAGCTTTAAAAGCAGAAAATGACGGCTTATAAGTTAAAAAACTTAGAAACAGATGAATCAAGAAAGGAGGCCTTTGGATCAGTCCAAAAGGATTTAGAGATGGTTAATCTTCAGAGGAGATACCTTGCGGCCGTTTTTACCCACATAAGCAGAGAAATTTTACAAAAAGCCATCCAAAATGATGCTGGGGATGCTTTAGATGATCTTCCTAAAGGGCGTGACGCTCTTTTAAGAGCGATTATGAATATTGACTTTCAAATTGCGAATCTAGATACGCTATATTTATCTAAGCAAGTGACTGATCTTATTGGCCAATATGAGATTGTATTTAAAGCTTTTAAACTAGATCTTAAACTTATCGATGCTCTTAAGCAGTTATATTTTTCTCAAAAAAATAAAGTCTACTATCTCAAGCAAAAGCTTGAGGCAGCTTGGTGTGTTGGGCAAGCAAACATCTTTGAGGAACTTCAAGCTGGTTTCACACCAGTGGAAGCAAAGCTTCATGAGCTTTCGGAGAAAAAAAACAAGATTCGCGACAAATGGATGGTGAAGCAAATCCATCCTCTACTGCAGCAATCCTCTTTAGAAAAACGCTATTTTTTTTGCTGTGGGTTACTTTCATCTCCTCGGAGGCTATAAGAACGTAAGGCAAAGGTTAGAGCAAAAAGGTTGGAAAATCGTTAACGCTTATGATGAATAAGAAAGGGGATGGAGAGCCATCCCCTAGACAATTGAAGTAGATTTCTAACCGCTACAGCTTAGGCAGCCAGGTTCGAGAGAGCAAGCGACAGGTCCGTCTTCCTCTACTTCCTCAGCCGGTTGAGCTGTGGGAACAGGCACCTTTTGATAAGACTGATCCACAGTAAACTTAATCGCTTCTGCAGCAGCTTTTGTGCGCAGATAGTACATTCCCGTTTTTAAGCCCTGCTTCCAGCCATAAAAATGCATGGAGGTTAACTTAGCGAAGTTAGGGTTTTCCATGAACAAGTTAAGTGACTGGGATTGGCAAATAAACGCTCCACGATCCCGTGCCATGTCGATAAGAACTTTCTGCTTGATTTCCCAGACTGTTTTATACAGCATGCGAATATCTTCCGGAATCTCTTCAATTCCTTGAATAGAACCGTTCGCAGCGATAATCTTATTCTTCATTCTATCATTCCATAAGCCAAGCTTGGCCAAATCTTTCATAAGGTGCTTATTGACAACAATAAACTCTCCAGAAAGCACTCGTCTTGTATAAAGATTAGTTGTATATGGCTCAAAACACTCGTTATTGCCTAGAATTTGCGATGTAGAAGCTGTTGGCATTGGAGCAACAAGTAAAGAATTGCGAATGCCATAACGCGCCACTTCAGTCTTTAAACCCGCCCAGTCCCAACGAGGACTTGGAATGACCTTCCACATATCATATTGGAAGATTCCACGTGAAACAGGAGAACCCGCATAAGTATCGTATGTTCCTTCCTCTTTAGCAAGCTCCATCGAAGCTGTCATTGCCGCAAAATAGATCGTCTCAAAGATCTCTTTATTGAGCTGCTGGGCTTCTTCAGAATCAAACGGATGCCTTAGCATGATAAACGTATCAGCTAAACCTTGGACTCCAATACCAATCGGGCGGTGGCGCATGTTAGAAACATAGGCTTCTTCAACAGGATAAGCATTGCCATCAATCAAGCGATTGAGGTTCTTTGCTACTGTTTTGGTGACTTCGTAAAGGCGCTGATGATCGAAGGCACCATCAATCACAAAACGAGGTAGAGCAATTGACGCTAGATTGCAAACAGCCACTTCTTCAGGAGAAGTGTATTGAACAATCTCCGTACATAGGTTGCTTGACTTGATCGTTCCTAAATTTTGTTGGTTGGATTTTTGGTTACAAGCATCCTTATAAAGCATGTAGGGGTTGCCCGTCTCGATTTGTGATTCCAAGATTTTAAACCAAAGATCCTGTGCCTTGATCGACTTGCGAGCGCGTCCTTCGCTTTCGTAGCGAAGATAAAGCTCTTCGAATTGTTCTCCCCAACAGTCGGATAGGCCTGGTGCTTCATTTGGACAGAAAAGAGACCACTCTCCGTTCTCTTCTACCCTCTGCATGAAAAGATCAGGGATCCACAAAGCCGTAAACAAATCTCTTGCTCTTACTTCTTCTTTACCATGGTTTTTCTTAATATCTAAGAATTGGTAAATATCGGCGTGCCATGGCTCTAAGTAAATGGCAAATGAACCCTTGCGTTTACCTCCACCCTGGTCGATGTAACGAGCAGTGTCATTATAAACACGTAACATCGGGATAATTCCATTAGAAGTACCGCCCGTTCCACGAATATAAGAACCTGTGGCGCGGACATTATGAATGCTAAGGCCAATACCACCTGCAGACTGCGATATCTTTGCGCAATTCTTCAATGTGTCAAAGATGCCATCAATGCTGTCGTCTTTAGTTTGAAGGAGAAAGCAAGAAGACATTTGGGGGTTTGGTGTGCCCGCATTAAAAAGAGTTGGAGTCGCATGAGTAAACCATCGTTCACTCATAAGATTATAAGTGTTGATGACATCAGCAATATTTTCCTTATGGATCCCAACAGACACGCGCATTAGCATATGTTGAGGACGTTCAGCCACTTTTCCGTTCATTTTTAATAGGTAAGAACGCTCTAATGTCTTAAAGCCGAAAAAGTCATAGCCAAAGTCGCGGTCATAAATAATAGCCGAATCAAGAGCTTCTGCATGCTTCTGAATGATCTGATGGATCTCTTCTGAAATTAAAGGAGCTTTACGGCCTGTTTTAGGATCGACATATTGGTATAGAGCATGCATCGTTTGGCTAAACGATTTTTTTGTGTTTTTTTGCAAATTGGAAATCGCAATTCGAGAAGCTAACAATGCATAATCGGGATGCCGTGTTGTTAAAGTAGCAGCGACCTCCGCTGCTAAATTGTCAAGCTCGCTTGTCGTAACGCCATCGTAAATTCCTTCGATTACACGCATCGCTACCAAAATAGGCTCAACGTGTACGGGATCCAACCCATAGCACAGCTTTTGGATGCGTGCTGTTATCTTGTCAAATTTTACTTCTTGTTGTCTTCCATCACGTTTGATGACATACATGGGTTCTTAACTCCTTAAAAATCTTCTGCAAGTGTAAATACGTTGTCTTCTTTAGAGGTCATAACTCCTGATTTCTGATACTCGGAAACACGTCTTTCAAAGAAATTAGTCTTCCCTGGTAAGGAAATAAGATCCATAAAATCAAAAGGATTGGTTACATTATAAACTTTTGGAGAGCCTAGCGCGACTAACAGTCGATCAGCAACAAATTCGATGTACTGACACATGAGATCAGCATTCATGCCAATCAGTCGTACGGGGAGGGCGTCTCTTACAAAGTCTTTTTCAATCGCTACAGCATCTGTGATGATCTTTTGTAAAGTTTCTATAGGGAGTTTATTTTGTAGCTGGGAGTAAAGCAAGCAAGCAAAGTCACAGTGCAGACCCTCGTCTCGAGAAATCAACTCGTTCGCAAAGCTAAGACCTGGCATTAAACCACGTTTTTTGAGCCAAAAAATCGAGCAAAAACTTCCTGAGAAGAAGATACCCTCTACAGCCGCAAAAGCGACGAGCCTTTCGCTGAAGCTTCCCTGTTCAATCCAACGCAGTGCCCACTCCGCTTTCTGAGTCACGCAAGGCAGGGTGTCTAAGGCATGGAAAAGGTTATGTTTTTCAACTGGATCTTTAATGTAGGTATCAATCAGCAAAGAATAGGTTTCTGAGTGAATATTTTCGATCATGATTTGGAAGCCATAGAAGCATCGAGCTTCTGGATACTGAACCTCCCTCATAAAGTTAACCGCTAGGTTTTCATTGACAATGCCATCGCTAGCAGCAAAGAAGGCCAGCACGTGCTTGATAAAATGTTTTTCATCCTCATTCAATCTTCTGTCCCAATCTTGAAGATCTGAGGAAAGGTCGATTTCTTCTGCCGTCCAAAAACTAGCTTCGGCTTTCTTATACATTTCCCATATTTCTCTATGGGTAATTGGGAAAAGAACAAATCGATCTTTGTTTTCTTCCAAAATGGGTTCTTGTTGGGACATAAGAACAAACTCCTTTGAATTAAACGTTAGACTGGACACTGGGAAACGTAGTTTTTGGCTTTAAGACTAAACACCTCTTCACTGGTCAGAGATCCCCGCTCATGCCCTAAAGAAGTCATTGCTCAACAAAGCTAAAAACTTCAAATAGATGCTAAATGGGCTGCAGGAATATTAGCAATAAAAACCCGAAAAAGAGCAAAAAACACAAGATATTGTGCTATCCTCTACTACATATTGTATCAGACCCCTATTATCTATACAATTTTAATACAATCCGGGTCAATGTTTTTTAAGGAAAAAAAGGATATTGGAAAACATCCTATTGGAATGAAGAGCCTTAATAAAAAAGAGGGGAATTTATTTGATTTTAGCTATAAATGTTAAGGCCCTAAAGACTATACACTATTCGCTATTTTCACAGGCAGAGAATCCTCCACCTAAGGCTTTATAAAGAGAAATGTAGTTAAAGAGTAAGTCTGCTTGCCCTTGAATCAGCGCATCCTCAGCTTCAAGGTAAGAGCGGGTGAGAATTAAAACCTCGAGGTAGCCTTTAAAACCTTTTTCGTAAAGATCGTTCGTTAGGACTAGAGCTTCCTCACTTGCTTCAAAGGCCTTCAATAGCCGGCAATACCGCTCCTTTTCGTATTTAAAAGTGGCAATACTATTTTCGGCTTCTTCCAAGGCATTTAGAACGGTTTTTTGATATTCAAAACAAGCTTCTTGAGCTTTGATTCTGTTATATTCAACATCTTGCTTCAACATGCGACTATTGAAGACGGGGGCCAATAGTTGAGGAGCGATGAAAAAAGTGAAGCTCTCTGGTGTAAAAAGCGAAGGTAAGTGGGAGTTAATATTACCGACAAAGCCTTTTAGAGAAAAAGAGGGAAATAATGAAGCAATCGCACTACCGACATACTCTGTTGCAGCGGCTAAATGGCGTTCTGCTCTACGGATGTCGGGTCTTCTTCGCAAAAGATCTGACGGAATCCCTATAGGCTGATGCAAGGGTAATTGGGGGAAAGGAGTCATTTGGCAAAGGTCATCAAATAAGCTTCCTGGCGTTTTTCCGAGTAGGATTGAGAGATGATGAATACTTTTAATCTGAGCAAGCTCTAGAGGAGGCATTCTCGATTTTAGTAGATTTAGTTGTTCTTCCGCTTGGAGAAGATCGATAGAGTTCACGAATCCTATCCTAGCTAATTCGCGAGTAAGAGCCACTGTATCTTCTTGAGAAGAAATACGCGCTTCTAGAAGGTGTAGTCGTTTTTGTGCTAATCTTAGATCAATGTAATTGCGAGCAATTTCTGCAGACAAGGTCACCCAGACGCCGCAGAAATCTTCTTCCGATGCCTCCACCCTTGCGTTCAAAGCCTTAACCTCATGGGCTGTTTTGCCAAAAAGATCAATTTCCCAGTCAACATCAAAGCCGACTTCAAAGAAATTAATATTTCGATTATGCGAATGAATGTCTAAAAATTTATTTAGGAGGGCCTTTTTATTTTGATAAAGATGCCCCCCTGTGAAGGAAGCATCAATATGGGGAAGGTAGTCACCTTTTTTAGCCTTGCGCTCTAATCTAGCTTGTAGAATTCTTAAAATAGCTAAATGAAGATCAACGTTACGTTCACTTGCTTGTTCGATTAAAGAAGTAAGCATAGGGTCTTGAAGCGACTCCCACCAGTTTATTGTATCGGATGCTGCCTGAGAATCTAGCTCTTCGTCTTGATCAGCATGCCATTCACAGGGCATTTCAATAGGAGGTGGAAGATAGGTAGGGCCAACACAACAGCCAGCCAGCAACCAACCGAGAACAAAGAAGGGGAATAAGCTAAAGTTTTTCATGGGCTATAGCGCTACTTCGTCTTTTATAAATACATCCATCTGTTGGCCAACAAAAACACCTCTTGTACTTGTTTTAAAGCGATAAGTGACTTTTAGTACGCGCGTGTCAACACGTTCTTGAATGTCATTGGTAAAGTTTTGTTTATTCACAAGATAAGGATCCAAGCGAACAAACTCTAATTCAAATGTTCGTTTAGGATCACCCTGCAGGAAGGCAATTGCAGGGGAATCCGATTTAAAATAAGGGGCATTGAACTGATTGATACTGACCTCTAAATGCTTTTCATCGGTGTTTCCTACGATCATAATAGGGTTTTTGGAGGTATCTAAAGGTGGAAATTCGCCCTCATGGATTTTAATTTGCAGCACTTTCCCATCAATGGGGGAGCGAATGACTGTTCGCTCTATTTCTGTTCGTATTTTTTGCATTTCTGCCTTTGCTTGGCGGACTTCCAATTCTGCAATTTCTAGATCAGGTTGCCATGTGCCGGTCCGAATTTTTGCAAGGCTTGCTTGCGCTTCTTTAAGCCTAGCTTCAGCTTGTTCTATGTTAGATTTGCGACGATTAATCTCTTCTTGGCTTAAAGCACGTGGATCTTGCAATTGTTGAGTCATTTCATACTGGATTTTGGCTTGTTGGTAATTCGCTTCACTAGCACTTAAGGTCGCTTCCGCGGAAATGACATCTTCTTGACGAGGCATCATTTTTAATCGATCCAACCTTGCGACAGCAATCTCATACGCTGCCTGGCGTGACACAAGTTCAGCTTCTAAATCCCTTGCCTCTAGTTGAAGTAGGACATCTCCTTTTTTAACCTTGGAACCTACTTTAACCATTACTTTTTCAACGATACGGTTTAAAGGCGTACCGATAAAAATGTTTTCACTGCCTGCTTCGACAATGCCAACACCTGTAATGTAGGACTTATAAGGAGCGAGGGGGTAAAGAGCTGGAATAGGGGTGGGGGCCATCTTGTGTGATTCTTGCCATTTATACAATACAATAAACAGTAAAGAACAGATAGCTAACCCAAGAATAATGTAAAAATAAACTCTATTCATTATCACTCACTGATATAATCTGGCCATCATTCATTTTTATAATCCGATCGGCGAAAGGGAAAAGGCGTAAATCATGGGTAATGACAAGCACTGCTCGAGAAGAATTTTCTGCAAGCTCTCGAAGTAAAGTCATCACTTCTATTCCTGTCGCCTGATCTAATGAGCTTGTTGGCTCATCACAAAGGATAACTTGAGCATCGTTACTTATTGCTCTTGCAATAGCCACGCGTTGTTGCTGACCTTTCGATAGCTCTGTTGGGACAGCGTTGGCTCTTTTGTCGAGATGCATCGCTTTTAATAAAATGTTTGCTTTATCGAGTGCCATCGATTCTTCTTTGCCTGCAACCCTCAAAGGGAGAGCTACATTTTCAGCGACCGTTAAAGTGGGTATTAAAAAAAAGGATTGAAAGACAATCCCAAGGTAATCGCGTCTAAAATCAGATTTTTCAGCTTCAGACATTTTACTCACTTCATGATCGAGTAAAAAAAGCTGTCCTTGATCAGACGAGAGTATCGTCGCAAGAATCGAAAGCAGGGTGGATTTACCCGATCCCGAAGGCCCTATAAGCAAGGTCAACTGGCCTTTATAGATATCCAAATTGATATCTTTTAAAGCCATTATTTTATTTTCACCTTGGCCATAGCTTTTTTTTAAACCCTCACATCGAATCGCTACTTGGCTCATCTAAGTCCCCATCAATACTTTTGGATCAACGCGAAAAACTTTTCGAATACTAAGAAAAGCAGCAGAAGCACAAATTCCCAGGATAATCAAACCTGTAAGGAGTAAGAGTTGCCACGGTAATAGAAAAGCGAGTGTGGTGCCTTCGGTAGCAACGCCCCATAGAAAAGTCGCTCCAATTCCCAGTAAAAAGCCAAGGACTCCCACAATTAAAGCCTGTAAAGCGATCATTTGTAGAATCATTTTTTGTGTACCACCCACTGCCTTTATTAAAGCAAAATACATTAAGTTTTCTACTGTCATATTATAAAAAATTTGGCCAGCGATCGAAAAACCAATGATAATCCCTAAAGCCACAGAGAGACCGAAGTTAATCAAGATCCCAGTCTTTAAGAAAGATTCTACAATTCGCCATTTGAATTGATCACTTGTTGATGCATCAAGCCCTGGATGGGCATTGATATCCTTGAGGACTTGATCGATATTAGCTCCCTTTATACTTTTGGCGGCAATAAAAGAGAGTTGATTAGGCGACATCCCTGAAAAGTTTAAAAAATCTTGATATGCCGTAAAGAAAATAGGCTGTGGGTAAAAGCCAGGAGTAATTTTGCAAATTCCTACAATAATGGCTCTTTTTTCATTAATTTCTAGTTCGTCTCCAATTTTTAAGGGAATTATAGAGCCATCAGGGAGCGTTCGAGCAAGAATGCTTGTTGCAGAATAAATATCGACAATCACGCCCCCTTCTCTTCTCAGGTCTCTAACATCCCCTTCAAGCATCACTTGAGGAGCGCCAATCAATGTGGCATCATCAATACCATACAGCTTGCAGATATCAAAGATCCCACTACTGGTAACAACGGGTATGCTAGCGAGGCTAATAGGCACTGCCCATTCAATATTTGGTACGCTCCTAACAATGTCTAAGTAATTGTGTGGCATATTACGGATTTTATCTTCACTTTCTGTAGCAGGATCCATCACCCAAATGTTAGGCGCAGGTATATCGGTGACCATTCGATAGGATCTTGCGACAAGGCCTAAAAAAATGGCGGATTGTTGGGAGATAAGGAGGGTGGCTAAAAAAATACCAAAGATGACCCCTAGAAAAGAACTCTTATTCCCAATAAGCATTTTAATTGCGTAGCTAAGCATAATTGTTCTGTTCCCTGAAAAAATTGCACTCTATCAAAGTTGAAAGAGAATGCCAAATTTTTTTTTCTAAAGAGCTATTTTTAAGATAAGTAAAAAGACAGTTAGATGAGAGAGCGATGGCTCGGCAAAAACCGAGCCATGGATAAGTTAATTTGAGAAAGGGCAATCCCAGCCTAGGCAGCCACCCTCTTTATCATAAGGATGTCCATTTGGGCATCTGCCATAGAGATAGGTATCATATTGTGGTTGATTTTGCAAAGTTGCCACGAAATTTTGCGTTTGTGGCTCAGTTGTAACTTTGACATGATAGTTACCATCTTCACGTACTTCGATGGCTTGCACTTGATGCAATTGATTATTAATGACGACCCCAATTGTATTATTAAGAATAACAAGATGATCAGGGCGAACAGGAATAAAATCTTCTAAACCATGAAAACGTAATGATTCAGGATTACAAGGGATGTAGCAAGAGGCTGTGCTTGCATAAAACATAAAGAATGGTAGGGCAAACAATTGGATTAAGTTTTTCATTTTTGACATAAAGTCTCCTTTTTTTCTTTTTTTGTCACTTTTGGACAATCTTGTGCAAAATATGAGACAGGTATAAGAATTTTTTCAATAAAAAAATTTGCTAAAATTAAAAATTTTTTTTCCCGTTAAGGGATTAAGAATAAATTCTTTTAAAGAAATAGAGTGGCATTTCGATAAAAATAGCAGTAAAAAAATATTGACATTAAGAAATTGTAAAGATCCAAAAGGGGGAACAAGTGCATGACAAAGGAATGAGAAAAAGTAGGGCTCTCAAAACTAAATTCAAGGGCCCGGGTTAAGTAAGCGGTAGCATTGGTGCTTTGAGAAGGAAGTTGGGGAAGGTACATACCCGCTTAAAATTAGCTTGGCAAGAGGTCACTACGGAGAGCCATTTAACTTGTTTAACAGTTTTTTGGCAGATGGAGCCACCCACAAGCTATTGCCGAATTTTTCCAGCGATCGAATCACTTTTGCTTATTCTTTTTTCAAATCTAAGAATCTTTTTATTATGGATTGATCGGTAGCTATGTCAGTAATACCTTGTAATATTGCTTCGGAATCTTGGCTAACAAAGTGTTCTTTTGTTTGCTCAAAGCAAGTCTTTGCTAAATCAATAAAAAAATAAACAAAACCAGAAAGATGCTTTCCTAATACTGCAAGGAAAATTCCACGAGTCTCCGCATTGCGCAAGAGCTTACCCATTAATGTATTTTGTGCAATTTTCCTAACCATATTAAGAACTCCAGGGTCATCATGATCTAAGAAATAAGAAAGAGCTATTTTTGCTATAAAAGCATTTTTAGTAGAAATGTTATCCGTTTTTTCGGTTACTTTAAAAGCATTCTCTCTATCACCCTTACTGAGATAATCATCTGCAATCTTGGCTATAAATGAGTCTTGAATTTCAGAGTCACTAAAGGGAATTTTCTTGATTATTTTAAAAGCTGTATCTATATTGCCTTCTTCGTAGTAAGATAAAGCTATTTTTACTATAAGGGCCTCCTGAGTCTTGCTACCAAAGGAAATCTTTAGAGCCTTTTCTCGGTCACCTTTATAAAAGTAAGCTTCAGCTAGCTCAGTAAAGCGTTTGTCTTCCTCTTTAAAGTCCCATAATGGATTTATTTCTTCGAATTCTTTATCTAGATCTCTAGGCCAAACGTCTTGTGTAGACGATACATGAGATCTTTGCCGAGAAGGAAGTATGGAAGGATTGTTTAAATAGGTGCTAAAAGCGTCTAAATCCTGAGAAGGTTTCTTTGTTTGGACTGTCTTTGGTTTTGATATCGAGTGATATTTAGATTTAGTAGGTTTAGAAAGATATGAAGGTGAAGGATCAGATTGTCTTTCAATGCTTAAAAATATATTATAGCAGGTCTTATGAAATCCTCTCTCATATTTGTCATTGATGAAAGAAATTTGCCAACCAAATGATTCTTGAAGATCTCTCACGATGTAAAAAGTCGTGCCTTAAGATGATAATTTTCCATTATCAGTAGGGACTTTTAACAAGCCCTACCAAAGAGCTGCGGGCAGAGCAATCATTTTACTTCTCAAATAATCTATAATTTTTATTTTGGTATTCTCTCTTACCCATAATATACGTTTCTTTGATGTTCCGATCATCTCCTAAGATCATAAGGAGAAATAATTTATCACTCAATTCTGTTGCTTCTTCGAGACGGAATGACATTAAGGGAGTGGCTTTTAAATCCAAAATAACAAAATCTGCTTCCTTTCCTGCTTCAAAATTTCCTACATACTGGTCGATATATAATGCTTTTGCCCCACCTAAAGTAGCCTGATAAAATGCTTCAAAAGGCGTCAATCTATTCCCTTGTAATTGAGCTACTTTATATCCTTCTCCTAAAGTAGTTAACATCGAAAAGCTAGTTCCAGCACCTATATCTGTTCCCATGCCCATTAATAGTCCTGCATCTTTGCATTGTTTCCACTTAAATAGCCCACTTCCTAAAAAAAGATTAGAGGTCGGGCAAAAGCTAACAGATGCTTTTGCTCTTGCTAGATCATCTATTTCCTTGGCAGAAATGTGGATTGCATGAGCAAACATTGAACGTGGGCGTACAAGCCCGTAATGCCTATAGACATCTAAATAGTTTTGGCTCCATGGGAAAAGTTCTTTGACCCACCTAACTTCATCGACGTTTTCTGATAAATGCGTTTGAACATATACATCAGGATATTCCTTCACAAGGCGTTGAATCATTCCTAATTGTTTTTCTGAAGAGGTAGGTGCAAATCTTGGTGTAATCGCATATAAAGCTCGGCCATTACCATGCCATTTTTTTATAAGATCTTTTACTTCATGATACGTGGGTTCTACGGGCTTTAAAAGATACTTTGGCAAGTTCCTATCTGCTAGGACATTGCCAGCAATGATGCGCATATGCCTTAGTTGGGCAACTTCAAAAAGAGCTTCTACTGACTCTCTAGATGCAGCTGCAAAAACCATAGCAGTTGTCGTACCGTTTTTTAGCAACTCTTCAACGAATAGATGAGCAATCTTTTTCGAGTATTCCTTATCCCAAAATTTTTTTTCATGAGGAAAAGTATACTTATTAAGCCATTCAAGTAATTGTTCTCCGTAAGAAGCAATCATACCAAATTGAGGGTAATGGGTATGAGTATCAATGAAGCCTGGTACAATCAAGGCGTTTTTGCCATAGGTGTGAACTTCTGTGTCTTTTGTAATTTTTGACAATTGATCTTCGGCTCTGCCCACAGAGACAATCTTTCCAAGATCAACTAATAAAATGCCATCATCAAAATATTCATAGGAATCCAATAAATTCGAGGCATAAGGATCCTTTAAAAAATGAAGAATAGCGCCTCTATAAGCTTCTAAAGCAGGCAAAGCCTCATTTAATATGAAGAATAACACTAAGAACATCATGAAGCATTTATTTTTTAGTTTCATCCTCATCCTGCTTTGTCGGATAAACGTGCTATTTTTTCAGTTAATAGGAGTATCATGTGCTAAAGAGAATTTTCCCTGCATTTTTTGTATTTTTCAACTCAAGAATTAATATTTGTATCTTGGAAAAGGGAAAGGACAGTGTTTAAAATGAATTTATAAACAAATTTTAAGCTCAGCGTTGAAGAATGAAGAACAATTTCCACTAAAAACTAGTGCTTGATAGCTCTTGATACGCTACTGATATTAGTTTAAATTTTTCTTCGTACTCTTTTTTTATTTTTTCGAATTCAATTTCGCTTTCATTTTGTTGCCTCATTACTTTATCGGGATGATATTTCAATGCTAGCTTCATGTATGCTTTCTTAACTTCCCCTTTCGAAGCTGTCGACAGTAACCCTAAAATCGAGTAATACCGGGTGTTAGGATGGGCACTTCTAGTTTCAGATTGCGAGTAAAAATTTTCCTTGTTTGATGAGGAATTAGTTTTTGATGATTCACTGTTAGCGTATGATGTTTCTAATTTTAAAAAAGCATTTAGGGTAGAATAACCAGTGGATATTTTTATTATTTTTTGAAATACTGCTTCAAATTTTTTATCAAAAAGATAATCTCTCGTTTGAACAAAACAGTCCCTTGCCAAGCGAGTAAAGAATTGTTTCACATTGTCATTGCTGATGTTCCTCTGGATTATTTTATAATAAATGTGATGAGTCTATCCCACTAATTTAAATTTTAATGAATGTAGTGTATGATTCTGTGCTTTATAAGGAGCAAAGATCATGACCAAAGGAAGATTTAAT